>CAZBKP010000065.1:4389-8453 GCA_964492525.1 uncultured Cardiobacteriales bacterium | reverse complement strand
CCCAGCGTTTCACTCTCGTAATCTAAGAGTTGTCTTTCGGGAAGTGCCGTCGCTTGCTTAAGACTTTGAGTAAGCTCGGGGCTATCACTTGTGGGTTCAGGCGCACTAAAGAGACCAAAAAGATCTTCTTGCCCTGAGTCCTCATTTTTATGATGTTGCTCAGCAGATTGAATCGCTTCAGGTAGGGTTTCGATCAAATTTGCGCGATATTGGCAACGATCTTGGATCGAAGTGATCGCCTCATTCAAACTATCTAAAGCCCCCGCCTTGATTAAGGTTTCTATGACGCGTCGATTCATTTTAGAAAGATCGACTCTTCTGCAAAAATCAAAAAGATCGAGATACAAACCGTTTGTTTTAACATCTTCAATTGCTTGTAATGCCGCCGCTTCGCCCACACCTTTGATAGCCCCTAAACCGTAAATAATGTCGGAGGCTTGATTGACGGTGAATTTAAATTGCGATTGATTAATATTTGGAGACAGAATATTAATCTTCATCTCTTCGCACTCTTCAATGAAGGTAACGACTTTATCAGTGTTATCCATGTCAGAGGAGAGCACCGCTGCCATAAATTCAGCAGGATAGTGTGCTTTCAAATAAGCGGTTTGGTAGGAGACAAGCGCATAGGCCGCAGAGTGAGATTTATTAAATCCGTAACCTGCGAATTTTTCCATTAGGTCGAACAGTGCGCCCGCTTTATCTTTATCAAAGCCGAGCTCTTCAGCACCTTTCATGAATAGACCGCGCTGTTTTTCCATCTCTTCAGGAAGTTTTTTACCCATCGCACGACGAAGAAGATCCGCACCGCCCAGCGTATAATTTCCTATGACTTGGGAAATTTGCATTACCTGTTCTTGATAGACAATCACACCATAAGTAGGTGCTAAAACAGGTTCTAATTCAGGGAAGGGGTATTCAATTTCCGCAAGACCATGCTTACGATTTATAAAGTCCTCTACCATTCCAGACTCTAAAGGACCGGGTCTAAAGAGTGCAACAAGCGCAATAATATCCTCAAAAGTATCAGGCTGTAGGCGTCTAATAAGATCCTTCATTCCTCGTGATTCAAGCTGGAAGACCGCTGTGGTTTTACAAGATTTTAAAAGATCAAAGGTTGCTTTATCATCTAATGGAATATCTAGGATATCGATCTCAATACCATGCGTTTGCTTAATATTTTGGAGCGCCCAATTGATGATTGTGAGCGTTCTTAATCCCAGAAAGTCGAATTTCACAAGTCCTGCGGACTCAACATCATTTTTATCAAACTGAGCAACGAGCGCTTCACTTCCTTCTTCACAATAGAGGGGGGAAAAATCAGTAATCGTTGTCGGAGAGATTACAACTCCACCTGCATGTCTACCGATTGACTTTGTTAATCCCTCAAGCTGCTGTGCATAATCGATAAGAATTTTAACATCCTCATCTTGATCGTATAAATCCTTAAGTTCAGGGGCTTGCAATAGTGCTTTTTCTAGAGTGATCCCAAGATCAAAAGGAATTAATTTTGCAATGCGATCCACAAAACCATAGTTATGCCCAAGCGCGCGTCCTACATCTCGCACAACTGCTTTTGCCGCCATTGTTCCATGAGTTGCGATTTGAGAGACGGCTTCACGCCCATATTTTTCTGCAACGTACTCAATGACGCGATCACGTCCTTCCATACAAAAGTCGACGTCGAAGTCGGGCATCGAAACACGTTCTGGATTTAAGAATCGTTCAAAAAGAAGATCGTAGGGAAGAGGATCAATATCTGTGATTTTAAGTGCCCAAGCAACAAGTGAACCCGCACCTGATCCTCGACCTGGGCCTACGGGAATTCCATTATCTTTTGACCACTGGATAAAATCAGCAACGATCAAAAAGTATCCAGGAAAGCCCATTTTAATAATGACATCTAATTCTGTCTGAAGTCGCGCTTCATATTTCTCTTTTTCAGGAAAATCATCTCCAATCCGCTCTTTTAGACCATCATAGGAGAGTTTACGGAAATACTCATCCATAGTCATGCCTTCAGGGATTGGGAAATTAGGTAAGCAAGGCTTTCCTAAAGAGAGTTCTACCGTACATCGCTTTGCGATTTCGACCGTATTTTCTATCGCTTCTGGCAGGTCATGAAAAAGAGCAATCATCTCTTCTTGAGACTTTAAATATTGTGCATCTGTATAGAGATGAGGGCGAGAGTTATCAGAAATGACGTGCCCAGATTGAATACAGGTGCGAATTTCATGGGCTTCAAAATCGTCTTTATGGATAAAGCGAACATTATTTAAGGCAACAAGCGGTAAATTTTCTGCGATTGCAAATTGTTTGGCTGCTTGGATAAAGGTTTCATCATTCGGTTGCTCTAGTCGCGTAAGACCAAGATAAAGTCGATCATTTAGGAATATAGAGAAGGGAAGCAAGGCTTGGGTCCATTCACGTTCATTTTTATTTAGGAGTTGGGTGCCAATAGGGCTCTCTTTCCCTGCAATAATGATGAGTCCTTCATTAAAAGTATTCAGCCACTCATAGGTTAAATGAGGGATTCCACGATCCTGACCAAAACGATAGCCTTGGCTTAACAGCTTAGAAAGATTTAGATATCCTTGATAGTTTTGTGCAAGTAATGTGATTCTACCGATGGATTCATTTTGGTCTTTAAGATAGCATTCTGCGCCAATAATAGGCTTAATCCCATTCTTAATCGCCTCTTGATAAAATTTAATTGCAGCAAAAGCATTTCCAAGATCAGTGATTGCGACCGCATGTACATTTTGTTCTTTAAGTTTTTTGAAAAGAGGTTTTACTCGAATGAGTCCATCTGTAATTGAGAATTCTGTATGAAGATTTAAATGAACAAATTGCATAGTGTCTTAGCATAAAAATGAAAAGACAATTGTAACATAGCCACCTAAAAAGGTGGCTATGAGAAACTTCTATTTTATATCACTAATGATGATTAGTTAGGAACGACGCGACTTGTTCCATTAGACATTACAAGAACACGGACACGTTGCCCATTACGGAATGTTACGTTTTTATCAACTTGTTGAACATATGCACGAAGCTTCTTAGTGTCATCTAAACGAACCGTAATTTCAACACCATCTGATTTAGTCACTCCTTCTTCAACAGCTGCTCCCGCTAGTGATCCAATCGCAGCACCTGCAATACCGCCTAAAATACTACCTCTGCCGTGACCAATAGCACTTCCTGCAACACCACCAGCAAGCCCACCAACAACTGCACCAGAACCAGTTTTTGTGCCTTCAATCTTAACTGGACGAAGAGATACAATAGTCCCTAAAATAACATCTTGACCTTGGCGTGCTTCGTAGCGATCATAGCTATCACCAGTTAAAGAAGAAGCACATCCTGAAAGGACTATAGATGCTAATGATATTGAAACTAAAGTTGTTTTGAAGAATTTCATATAATTTCCTAAAATTTAAATGCCTTAAAAAAGCGTGATTATAGCACTATAAAAACCATACTAAAAGATCACTATTTGTTTAAAATATTTGTTATTAACCAACTCTTTGCAGTATCCAAGGCATCTTGTACTTTTGTAATATCAGTTCCGCCCGCGGTTGCTGAATCAGGGCGACCGCCCCCTTTTCCGCCCATGATGTTTGCAGCAATATTGACAAATTCACCCGCCTTGACTTTGTCCGTTAGCGATGCATGAACGCCAGTTACAATGGATGCTTTACCGTCGCTTATGCTCATAAGAAGCACAATTCCTTTAGCTTGATCTCTTAACTTATCCGCCAATTCGCGCAGGAGCTTTGTTTCCATTTCTGGAATATCCGTAATTAAGACCTTGACGCCATTAATCTCTTCAAATTGATTCAAGAGTGAATCACTTGCGGAAAGTGCCAATTTTGATTTCACTTGTTGTAATTGTTTTTCAGTACTCTTTAATTCGTTTAACGTTTGTTCTACACGAGTCGGCAACTGTTCAGTGGTAGATTTAAACGTTTGGCACAAATGAGAGAGAAGAGATTCTTGTGTTTGTAATACCTCAATCGCATAACGGCCTGTTGTCGCTTCAATACGTCTTACGCCTGCGGCAA
>CAZBKP010000065.1:0-4289 GCA_964492525.1 uncultured Cardiobacteriales bacterium | reverse complement strand
ACCTCAATCGCATAACGGCCTGTTGTCGCTTCAATACGTCTTACGCCTGCGGCAATTCCAGTCTCAGAAAGAATTTTAAAGAGTCCAATGTCTCCAGTCCGAGAAACATGGGTTCCACCACAGAGCTCAAGAGAAGCCCCCATCTCTACAACGCGAACATTATCGGCATACTTTTCACCGAATAATGCCATCGCACCTTTGGCTTTGGCATCCTCAATCGGCATGACTTCTGTATCAACGCTATTATTAGCAATAATGGCAAGGTTAACGTGACGTTCGACTTCTTGTAAAACCTCTAAGGGAATCGGTGAATTATGCGAAAAGTCAAAGCGTAGACGATTATTCGTGACAAGCGATCCTTTCTGTTCGACATGTTTACCCACAATATCTTGAAGTGCTTTATGAAGAAGATGCGTTGCAGAGTGATTTTTACGAACATCATCTCTAAAATGTGTATCAATTTTAGCCTGAACAGTATCTTTTAGAGAAAAACTTCCCTTTTCAACACGCCCAATATGAAGAAGGGCATCGCCTTGTTTTTTAACATCCTCCACAATAAATCGATTATCATTGTGCTCAATCACACCATGATCACCAATTTGTCCGCCTGATTCAGCGTAAAAGGGTGTGCGCTCTAACACAATAATGCCTTGATCACCTGAATGTAATCGATCCACTGACTCTCCCTCTTTTGCCATTCCTACGATGAGTGAAGAGAGGTGGTTTTCGCTATATCCACAAAATTCATTGGGCTTATTGAGTGCAAATGCAACGGTTTTTTCTGCGCCAAATTGATTCGCAGCACGCGCACGTTGTCTCTGCGCTTCCATGCACGCTTCGAATCCTTCCATATCTAACGAGAGTGATTGCTCACGTGCAATATCATTTGTAAGGTCGACAGGGAAGCCGTATGTATCATAGAGTTTAAAGATAGTTTCGCCTGAGATGGTTGTGCCTTTAAGTGATTTAATATCCCCTTCAAGAAGCTTTAATCCGAACTCTAGTGTCTCTGCAAAACGCTGTTCTTCTTGTTTGATTACGGATTCAATGTGTTCTCTTTTTTCAATGAGCTCAGGGTACGCATCACCCATCTCTTTGGCTAATGCCTCAACGAGTTTATAAAAGAAAATTCCTTTTTGTCCCAATTTATAGCCATGACGAACTGCACGGCGAATAATTCGTCTAAGTACATATCCACGCCCTTCATTCGAGGGAAGGACACCATCTGCAATCAAGAAAGAAACCGAACGAATGTGATCACTAATGACTTTAAGTGAGTTTTGAGTCAGATCAGAAACATCCGTCGCTTTTGCGGCAGCTTTGATTAGGCTTTGGAAAAGATCAATCTGATAGTTGTCATGAACGCCTTGAAGAACAGCGGCTAATCTCTCAAGTCCCATTCCTGTATCGACAGAAGGTTTAGGAAGTGGGTGCATCACGCCTGTTTCATCGCGATTAAATTGCATGAACACAAGATTCCACACTTCAATAAAGCGGTCTCCATCCTCTTCCGCTGACCCTGGAGGGCCTCCCCAAATATGATCGCCATGATCATAAAAAATTTCAGTACAAGGACCACAAGGGCCTGTATCACCCATTTGCCAAAAGTTATCTGAACTTCCATCTTCTTTCAAGCCGATACGAATAATCCGAGATTCCGGCACGCCAATGTGATCTTTCCAGATATCATAGGCTTCATCATCCGTATGGAATACCGTTACGGTGAGTTTTTCTGCTGGAAAACCATAGACTTCTGTTAACAACTCCCATGCAAAAGAGATCGCATCTTTCTTGAAATAGTCCCCAAAACTAAAGTTTCCGAGCATTTCAAAAAACGTGTGGTGGCGCGCGGTAAATCCGACATTTTCAAGATCATTATGTTTTCCACCCGCACGAACACATCGTTGAGAGGTCGTCGCACGTTGGTAGGCTCTTTTTTCTAAGCCTAAAAAAAGGTCCTTAAATTGATTCATTCCTGCATTTGTAAAAAGCAGAGTAGGGTCGTTATGGGGAACTAATGAACTAGAAGCGACTTCTGTATGTCCTTTTGAGATGAAGAAGTCTAAAAATTTACGGCGAATTTCTGTTGTTTTCATAATATATTATCTATGGTTAATCATTATTAAAGAGAAGGTTCTAGAAAGATCCAAGGCGTTTCAACTTTTTTTCGAGCCTCGTACGCTTTGATCTCATCGGTATGTTGCAGGGTGAGTCCGATATCATCAAGTCCATTTAAAAGACACTCTTTTCTAAATTCATCAACATCAAATGAAAAGGGTGCATGAAGTGCATTTCCATTAAGTTTTGTAGTTACGGTTTGTTGAGGGAGATCAATCTCGATTTCAGCACCTTCATTCGCATCGATGAGCTTAATGATTGTATCGATTTCTTTTGGTGTTAAACGAATAGGCAATACACCATTTTTAAAACAGTTATTAAAAAAGATATCAGAATAACTCGGTGCAAGTACTGCTCTAAACCCATAATCATCAAGTGCCCAAACGGCGTGTTCACGAGAAGAGCCACACCCAAAATTTTCTCTTGCAACTAAAATGGTCGCATTTTTAAAGCGAGGTTGATTAAGGGGGAACTCTAAATTGAGTGGGCGCTTAGAATTATCCATTCCAGGCTCACCAAAGTTTAAGTAACGCCACTCATCAAATAGATTAACGCCAAATCCTGAGCGTTTAATTGATTTTAGAAATTGCTTTGGAATAATCGCATCAGTATCGATATTAGGACGGTCAATTGCAACGGCAATGCCTTGGTGCATCGTAAATTTTTTCATTGTTTCTCCTAAAAATTACACTAATGTACGAACATCAATAAAATGGCCTGTTACAGCCGCAGCTGCAGCCATTGCAGGGCTCACTAGATGGGTGCGACTGCTTGCACCTTGTCGACCTTCGAAATTTCGATTCGAGGTTGATGCACAATGCTCATTGGGATTTAAACGGTCATCATTCATGGCAAGGCACATGGAGCATCCGGGTTCACGCCATTCAAAGCCAGCTTCGATAAAAATTTTATCTAAACCTTCTTTCTCTGCCTGCGCCTTAACAAGTCCTGAACCTGGGACAATCATCGCTTGGACAATATTTTTGGCAACTTTTCGCCCTTTGGCAATAAAAGCGGCTTCTCTTAAATCTTCAATACGTGAATTGGTGCAAGAACCAATAAATACCTTAGTAAGCGGAATTTCAGAGAGTGCGCTTTTAGGTTTAAGTGACATATAGGTCAGTGCTTTTTCCATTCCTGTACGTTTAACAGCATCTGCTTCTTCCGAAGGATCAGGAATGAATTCATCAATTGCAATGACCATTTCAGGGCTTGTTCCCCAGCTTACCTGCGGTTTTAAATCAGAAATATCAAGCGTGATTGTTTTATCAAAGACAGCATTCTCATCTGAATGAAGAGTATTCCAGTATTGAACGGCTTGTTCCCACATTTCTCCTTTTGGAGAAAAGGGGCGATCTTTAACATATTGAATCGTTGTTTCATCCACGGCAATCATTCCAACGCGTGCACCCGCTTCAATTGCCATGTTGCAGATGGTCATTCTGCCTTCCATAGAGAGTGAGCGGATGGCTTCGCCTGAAAATTCGATTGCATAACCCACACCGCCTGCGGTTCCGATCTTTCGGATAATCGCAAGGACGATATCTTTTGCAGTCACGCCCTTTTGAAGAGCTCCATTAACGATAATATTCATCGCTTTGGATTTTTTCTGCACAAGACAACTTGTCGCCATCACATGCTCAACTTCGCTTGTACCAATTCCAAAGGCAAGTGCGCCAAATGCACCATGAGTTGCGGTGTGTGAATCTCCACAAACAACAGTCATTCCGGGAAGCGTTGCCCCTTGCTCAGGGCCTACAACATGAACGATCCCTCTACGAATATCTCCGACAGGGAAATAAGCAACACCATGAGAACGGGCATTTTTATCCAAGGTTTCAACTTGTAAACGAGAAATAGGATCTTTGATTTCTGTGAGCCCAGGCGTTGTTGGCGTATTGTGATCTGGCGTTGCGACAATGGAGGATTTCCGCCAAAGCGAACGATTCGCAAGCTTGAGACCTTCAAAAGCTTGTGGGCTTGTAACTTCATGAATGATATGTCGATCAATATACAGGAGTGCAGTACCATCATTTTCAGTACGAACTACATGAGCATCCCATAACTTGTCATAAAGTGTCTTAGCCATTCTTAATATCCTTTCACTATAACTTTAACGTAAGGGAGATATCATAATATGAAACCTATTGAAAATGAAATGTTCGCTTAGA
>CAZBKP010000064.1:0-8458 GCA_964492525.1 uncultured Cardiobacteriales bacterium | reverse complement strand
GCGGATATGTATATCCAATCAAATTCCACGATTATCTGCTATGGCATGGGAATTACGCAGCATCAGCACGGGACTAAAAATATTCAGCAAATTATAAATCTCCTTTTGCTGAAAGGTAATATGGGAAAACCCGGTGCGGGGCTATGCCCATTAAGAGGACACTCGAATGTACAGGGCGATCGTACAGTTGGGATTACTGAAAAACCCAGTGAAACATTTCTTGCAAATATAGAAAAACGCTTTGGGTTTAAACCGCCTAAAGAGTGGGGTCATGCCGTTGTCGCAAGTATGCAAGCGATCTATGAAGGTCGTTCGAAAGCCTTAATCAGCATGGGAGGAAATCTTGCGGTTGCGATGTCTGACCATGAAAAAACTTTTGCAGGGATGAAAAAGCTTGATCTTGCCGTTCATATTGTGACGAAATTTAACCGATCACATATCTTAACGTCAAAAAATACCTACATTTTCCCAGTATTAGGACGTACCGAGATTGATATGCAAAAGTCAGGACCTCAGTCTGTGACGGTTGAGGATTCTATGTCGATGGTTCATGCCTCTAAAGGAGTTTTAAAACCTATTAGTGATCACCTTAAGTCAGAATGCGCAATTGTTGCAGGAATGGCAAAAGCAACGATTCCTAATACGGTTGTAGAGTGGGATGATTTTATTGATGATTACAGTAAAATCCGAGATGCAATGGGCGATGTTTTCCCCAATCTCTTTGAGGACTACAATGAAAAGATTAAAGTTCCAGGTGGCTTCCATCTAACGAATGCCGCCGCAGAACGCTGTTGGTTAACGAAGAGTGGTAAAGCGAACTTTATCCCGACAAATGGTTTGATAGAGGATCCAAAATCTGCATTCAATAGCGAACTTGTGCTTTCAACGGTTCGGAGTCATGATCAATATAACACGACGATTTATAGCTATAATGACCGTTATCGTGGAGTTTTTGGGACACGTGATGTTGTGTTTATCAGCCAAAATGAAGCAGATAAACAGAAAGTTAAAGCAGGGGATCGAGTGACTTTGATCGCACTTGATAAAGAGGGGAATCCTACAGAGCGTCGGCTTGAGAATTTAGAAGTCGTTGTTCATGCGATTGCAGATCGTTGCCTAGCCACTTATTTCCCTGAAGCGAATGATCTTTTACCGATCGAAAGTATTGATGAACAATCAGGGATTCCTGCCTATAAAAACATTCCTGTGAAAATGGAGAAAGTGGGTTAAATTTTTACGCAGTAGTGTGATTTTAAGAGGGATTACAGTATGATAATTTGATCTTACTGTAATCCCTTTATGATTTGATTGAATATGAAAAAACACAGTGTAAAAACACCTGCAACTCGTTTTCTTGACCAAAATAAATATGAGTATGAAGTATTTGAATGCACGGGAGAAATTGAGGGCACCGCAGAATTTATGGCAAACTTTTTAGGCGTTCCTTGTTATGAGGTCATTAAAAGCATTGTATTCATGGATGAAAAAAATCATGGTTATATGGTGCTTCAGCATGGTGATCAAACAATCGATACCAAAATTTTAAGAAAAATTTTAAACGTTAAAAATGTTCGCCCCGCCCCCTATGAATATGCGCATAAATGGACAGGATATGAGTTTGGAGGAACCTCTCCTTTCGGAATTAGAGCTAATATTCCTATCTACGCTGAAAGAACGATTTTTGAGATGGAAACTCTTTTTATTAATGGCGGAAAACGTGGCGTGAATATTAAAATCAAACCTGAGCTTTTAACCAAGATAGGCGTTATTCCAATAGACGTTACGAAGTAATGTAATTAATCTTTTAACATCAAGAATAGCTAGTATATAAAAGTAATTTCACTTACTATTATCTTATTCAAATCTTTCTATTTTTTAGGGCAACGCACCGTATGACAAAGCATAGTTTGATGATGGACTTCTATGAATTAACGATGGCGAATAGCTATTTTGAACAAGGTCGAATGGATGAGTGGTGCGTGTTTGATTACTTTTTTAGAAAGGTTCCAGATCAAGGCGGTTACGCAATTTTTGCTGGGCTGGAATCCTTTTTAGAGTATGTGGAGTCCCTCTCTTTTGATGATAATGAAATCGATTTCTTGCGCAAGAAGAACATTTTTAGTGAAGGGTTTTTAACCTATCTAAAAAACTTTACCTTTAGAGGTGAAATATACGCCTTTGAAGAGGGTTCCGTAATTTTTCCTAATGAGCCTATTGTTACGATACGAGCACCGATTATTGATTGCCAACTTCTAGAAACTTTTTTATTGCTCACATTAAATCATCAATCCTTAATCGCAACGAAATCTGCTAGGATATGTTCGCAGGCTCAAGGAAAACCTGTTCTTGAGCTTGGCGCACGGCGTGCTCATGGTGTTGATGCGGCATTTTATGGCGCACGCTCTGCCTATATTGGTGGTGTTGCGGGTACGGCAACTGTAGAGGTGGATTATCGCCTAAATATCCCTTCAACAGGAACTATGGCGCACTCTTATGTCCAAAGTTTTGAAAGCGAATATCTCGCGTTTAAAGCCTATGCAGAAACCTATCCCTCCAATTCAATTTTCCTTGTTGATACTTATGATACGCTTCTGAGTGGTATTCCGAATGCAATCCGCGTACATAAAGAGATTTTGTTTCCTTCTGGAAATTATCTTAAAGGAATTCGCATTGATAGCGGGGATTTATCATGGCTTAGTTATCGTGCAAGAGAAATGTTAGATGCAGAAGGGTTAACTGAGACTAAGATTATTGTTTCAAACTCACTTGATGAATATGCAATCCAAAAGCTTGCACAAGATGAAACGATCGATATTTTTGGCGTAGGTGAGCGCCTTATTACTGCGAAAAGTGAAGCAGTTTTTGGCGGGGTTTATAAAATTGTTGCTTTAGAGAAAGATGGGATATTTATCCCCAAAATTAAATTAAGTGAGAGCCAAATGAAAACGACTACCCCGGGATTTAAACAGGTATATCGTTTTTATGATCAACAAAATATTGCCTTTGCCGATGTCGTAAGTTTGCGAGATGAATGTATTGATGAAGAAAAACCTTATCTACTCTTTGATCCTCTGAATCCATGGAAAAAGAAAAAAGTCACTAACTTCAAAGTTAAACCTATGCTAAACCTCGTTTGGAAAGAGGGAAGACGGAATGGACATGTTTTGAATGTGCATGAGGCAAGGGAAAATGCTATTTACCATTTAAATACACTTTATGTTGATGTTAAGAAACTAGAAAATCCGCATATCTATTTTGTAGATTTATCTTTGCGTTTATGGGAATTAAAGCAAGAGATGATTGAGCTTTACGTGAAAAAAAGTGAGAGAGAGGCTTAATGAATTCATTTCATACTATACATGACTATATCGATTATCTAGTGAGTTGGCTTGAAGAGAAACGGATGAATTTTTATCATGCCGAGAGTTATGTCCTTGGTTTGAGTGGTGGTATTGACTCTGCCGTCGTATTGGCTTTGTTAGCAAAAACTGGAATAGTTGTTCGTCCCTTCATGCTACCTACAGATGTGAATCAAAAAAGTGATATTGGAGATGCGATGCAACTTCTTGCTCAATTTAAACTTTCGGGAGAAGTTATCTCTATACAACCAATGTATGATAGTGTCATGAATCAGGTAAAAAAATCTATTAATGCATCTCCTGATAGAGTCAACGTATTGAAAGGGAATGTAATGGCGCGTTTACGAATGACGACGCTTTATACCATTGCACAAAGCTATAATTCAGTTGTTGTAGGCACGGATAATAAAGCCGAGATGTATACAGGTTACTTTACTAAGTTTGGAGATGGGGCTGCGGATCTTTTTCCATTAGCACACCTACGAAAAGAGCAGGTATATGAGCTCGCTAGGGTGCTAAATATTCCTGAATCGATTATCAATAAAAAGCCAAGTGCAGGTCTATGGGAAGGGCAAACCGATGAAGGTGAAATGGGGGTTACTTACGCTGAAATTGATGCTTTCCTACGAGGAGAAAAAGTTAGCAAAGAAGCAGAGGAACGAATCGCTTTTTGGCATGATCGATCACATCATAAGCGTGTATTGCCACTGATACCAGATCTTTCTATATAACTCTATATTTTCTAGTCGATGGAGATATTTTGATTAATCTCTTTAGTAATTTTAGGGATCTCAGTTTTGATCTCTATGCCTTGTTCATTGAGTTCGGATTTTATCGAACGTAGTGTTTGGTCTAGGGTTTGAATATGATCAAGAAGGAAGTTAATCGCCGTAACTTCGGGATCTTCAGGATGATCTTCAACACCATAGGCTTTAAAAAGCTTTCCATTGAGAGCCTCTGAAAGTTCTTTTTGTTGTTTAACTATTTTAGCGGGAATGCCTACCGCAGTTGAATTTTCTGGGATAGATCGAGTCACAACAGAATTAGATCCGACTTTTACATTATTACCCAACGTGATAGGCCCTAATATTTTAGCACCTGCGCCTACGATTACATTATTTTCTAACGTTGGATGACGTTTCCCTTCTTGTAAACTTGTACCGCCTAATGTAACCCCATGGTAAAGCGTGCAATTATCGCCAATTTCGGCAGTTTCTCCGATGACCACACCCATTCCATGGTCAATAAAAAAACGTTTTCCTATGGTTGCACCTGGGTGAATTTCTATTCCTGTTAGAAATCGTGTAAATGTGGATATCCAACGTCCCAAAAGTTTACAGTGATGCATCCAACAAAAATGAGCAAGTCGATATCCCCAAATCGCCCATAATCCGGGATAAGCGACGAGAACTTCTATTAAGTTTCGTGCGGCAGGGTCACGTTCTTTAATGCTTTGAATATCTTCTTTTATTGTCTTCCACATTAGGGTAACTTCCTTGAAATTGAAGTTAGAATTCCTCTTAATAGATGAATTTCTGTCTCTGTCAAATCTCTTCGATTAAATAATAGACGAATTTTTTTCATTATGTTTTTAGGTTCATCTGCACTCAAGAATTCAGTTTGAATCAGAATCGATTCAAGTTGCTTATAAAATCCTTCTCGATCTTCATTGGTTGCTAGAACACTTTTTATCTCTTCTTTTTCAAAATTTGGGGTTTGATTTAAAAAGGCTTGTCTAATTTCATAACTCACAAGCTGAATTGCAGCGGCTACATTTAAAGAATTATAGTTGTTTTCAGTAGGAATCGTCATAGTATGTTGACATAAATCGAGCTCTTCGTTTGTAAGCCCAGTTCGCTCTGTTCCAAATACAAATGCGATAGATGTTTGTGGGGATTCTGAAATTAATGAAATAGACGAATTAGCTGCCTCTTCTACTGTTAGAAGAGGATCTCCTACATAGCGAGGACGCGCTGTTGTTGCAAATGCTAAATGACAATCTTTAAGTGCTTCTTCTAAAGTTGGAACTACTATTGCATTTTCAAGCACATCATTTGCACCACTTGCTAGTGCCGTTGCTTCTTTGCTTGGAAAATTTTTGGGATCAACTAAAAAAAGTTGATAAAGTCCCATCACTCTCATCGCTCGAGCAGCAGCACCAATATTGCCCGAATGAGACGTTCTTACCATTACAATACGGATTTTGTTTAAAGGTGTGTGCGGAATAGGCTTTTTCATAGTGGTCAAGACGAAAATAATTGAGCATTGTAGCATCGAATCGAGTAATCGACTATCTTGTGAAAGTTAATTTAAAAAATCTATTCTAATAGATAGAGAAAATAAATGACTTCATTCTAATAACTTTAAGAAATAAGGAATAAACTAATAATAATTGTTTTAAGCAATTATTATTATCTAAGCATTATAGAGGAGAACTATGAAAACGAATTGGCTTCAAATAACAAAACCTGAAAACAGAAATTATGTCGTTGCTTTTTGGGTAGGAATTATTGCAGGGTTTATGTCTGCACTCGTAAAATCAGGCACGGAGGGGATTTTTCCCCCAAGATTATTAACAGAAGGTGCCCCTCCTGTGCTTTTACTTCAAAAAATGGGAATAGATGTAACGCATTGGGTATATACATACTCTGAGCAGGCTGTGTATTTTGGTGGAAATCTAGTGCATATACTATTTTCAATAGTATGGGGGGTAATATATTGCGTTTTAGCAGAAATCTTTCCTAAAGTTAAAATAGGGCAAGGATTGTTATTCGGGCTTGCTGTCGCATTTTTATTTCATGGTATAGCGATGCCTATTTTAGGAATATCAACTCCTATTTGGAACTTAAGATTTGAAGAGATCTTTTCAGAAATATTCGGAACAGCTTTATGGATATGGATTATTGAAATCATTCGTCGTGATTTAAGAAATCGAATTACGCATAGATTAGATCCTGAGTTTCAATAAAAAATTAAAGCGCATTCAGGAAATGAATGCGCTTTATCTTTTAAAAATAGAAATTTATAACTTATTCACAAGAAGGCTTTCCTGTTTTTAAGTTGATAGCCCCTTTTTCTATTAACATTTTTGCAACTTCTGTATGTCCCATTTTGCATGCATAACTTAATGCATTCTCATTATAGGCAGGATGCGCTTTCCACCATTCATCTTTAGTCGTAGATAGGTTGCCATCTGCACCAAGCTCTAAAAGATACGCAACTATTTCTCTTCTGTCATTTCCAGCTGCTGCAATCAAAAGTGTTTCACCTTGTTTGTCTTGCTTTTGGTCATTAATATCAACCTGATCTTTCATTAAATTGTAGATTTTTTTGAATACATTTACATTGTTTCCAAGTGCCGCTGATTTTAGAACATTGGCGACATCTCCTCTATCAGGTGCTTGTAAATTCGCCCCTTTTTCTATTAGGTAATCCACGATGTCCTCATAACCAATAAATGCGGCCCAACCCAATGCTGTTTGTCCTGCACTTGCTTCATCTGTAACATCAATATATTGCCCTGATTCAACAATTTTCTTAACAGTTTCTAAATCACCTTTCTTTACAGCATCAAACCACTCTTTATATGGTCCTTGAGAAGGCTTGTCGTAGAATACTCGAAAGGCGAGTCTATTCGGATTCGCAAGCTCGACCATTTCAGCATAATCTAAACGGTACTCTTTAAAACCTTCTGGATTTTTATCATTGAGTACTTTAGCATTGATATTAACGCCCATAACTATTCCTGTAATAACTGATGTGAGTAAAACCTTTTTGAAAATTTTCATAATAAACCTCTACTGTTAAAGAAATTTAATATTATTCTTATTTTTCATACATAATAAGCAAATCGATTCTTATAATAAATGTTTATTGATAGAATAATTTGTATTAATTTGTTGTAAAAAATGCAGTAGCAACATAAAGTTTAATGGTTTGCTTTTTTTCTGTCTTCTAGTTTTAGTAAAAAATTGAATGTAAGTAGCTTTGTGCTAAAATCTCGTGTTTTTAACACAACTAACAAAGGAAAAGATATGGCTATTGAGCGTACGTTCTCTATTATTAAACCAGATGCAGTTGCAAAGAATGTGATTGGTAAAATTTATGATCGTTTTGAGTCTGCAGGTTTTAAAATTGTTGCTGCAAAAATGGTTCATTTAACTCGCTCAGAAGCAGAAGGTTTTTATGCAGTACATAAAGAGCGTCCTTTTTTTAATGATCTCGTTGAATTTATGATTTCAGGTCCTGTCATGATGCAAGTATTAGAAGGTGAAAATGCAATTCTTAAGCATCGTGAAATCATGGGGGCAACAAATCCTAAAGAAGCTGCGCCAGGAACAATTCGTCATGACTTTGCGGAAAGCATTGATGCAAATGCTGTGCATGGTTCTGATGCTGCTGAAACAGCAGCGACAGAGATTGAGTATTTCTTTGGTAAAAATGCGGTTGCACCTTGCAAAATTTGCGATCGTTAATGAGTCGATAGGTATAAGATGCTAAATCAAGAAGTAGTGACCCCAATTGATATGCCTCAAAATATCTATGGGATGACGTATAATGATCTACTCTCTCTTTGTTTATCAATAGGAGAGAAATCATATCGTGTTTCTCAGATAATGAAGTGGGTATATCACAGAGGAGTCTCTTCTGTTGATGAAATGACGGATATTTCAAAAAAAACAAGAGAGAAATTAAAGTCGCTACTTCTTTTTGATTTGCCTGAAGTTATTTTGGATAAACCATCTTCAGATGGTACACATAAATGGCTAATCAAACTTGAATCAGGAAATGCGATCGAAATGGTCTATATTCCTGAAGATGACAGGGGAACATTATGTGTTTCTTCTCAAATTGGGTGTGCGCTTGAATGCTCATTTTGTTCAACCGCACGTCAAGGATTTAATAGAAATTTAACAACTGCTGAAATTGTGGGGCAGGTGATGCTTGCTAAAAAAGTCTTGGGTGAATATGAGTGTGAAACCTTAGATAGTCAGCAGAGAATGGTAACGAATGTGGTTTTGATGGGAATGGGAGAGCCATTGCTTAATTTCAACAATGTTGTTAAATCAACAGAGATTATGCTAAATGATTATGGTTTT
>CAZBKP010000063.1:0-8646 GCA_964492525.1 uncultured Cardiobacteriales bacterium | reverse complement strand
AGCATTGAGGACACTCGCACGCGCAAAGATAGAAACAAAAGAGGGAAGGCTTGACTTTTACTCATCATTAGAGGATGCGATTGAAAAGCTATAATTTCCACAATGCTTGTGGATAACTTTGTGAGTAAGCATTATTTTTTTGCTGAAAATCGTGATGAAATCACAGGGTCAAGTGAACGTCTAAAATTTAAACAAATTTTATTAATTGTAATAAAATCAATATGTTAAATAAAAAGGATTGACATATTTTGATTTCTAAAATTTCCACAGTTTTTTTGGATTAGGCTGTGGATAACTTTGTGAAAAACGATTTCATACGATTATTTGATGTGTATTGCTTATACTCATTACTTTTTCTCTCCTTTAATATCATCAGAATAATATGTAATATTTTTATAGTGTGTTTAATTAAGTAACTTTCATTTATAACAATAAAAAAAGCTGATGGATTCATCAGCTTATTTAGTATCTTAAATCGATAATGATTTATTTTGTGAAAGGAGGTGTTCCTTCTTCATTTCCCAAAATCGCATCAATTTGGATCAATGCATCTTTGTGTGTAAATGCAGAAACACCCACAACACGGCGGGCAGGTGTTCCTTGTGGGAAGAAAGACTTATACGCTTCGTTTACCGCATCAATATCAGCAATATTTTTAACAAATATATTTACTTTCACAACATCTTCCATTTTATGGTCAACGCTTTCAATAATTGCTTTGATGTTTTTAAGACACTGTTCAGTTTGTGCTTTAACATCACTAGATACGATTTTACCAGTTGCAGCATCGATAGGAAGCTGTGCTGATAAATGGTTGTAGTGAGAGAATGCAACCGTTTGTGTTGATAATGGACACTTTGGCGCTTTATCTGTATTGTTTGGCTCAATGATAAGGCCGTGTCTATCTTCAACAGCTTGTGGAGGCGTACCATCACCATGAGAAACAACGGCTTCAACCTGTACTAATGCATCCATAGGAAGTGCTTTCGCAGCAACAACTGTACGAGCAGGGAAGTATCCTACAGTACGAGCGATACCAGAATCTGGGAAGAATGTTGTATAGACTTCATTAACCGCATTCACATCTTCAATATTTTTTAAGAAGATCGTTGTTTTTACAATATCATCTAAAGGAACATCGATACTTTCTAAAATTGCTTTAATGTTTCTGAAACACTGTGCTGCTTGTGCTTTTACACACCCTTCAACTAAACGACCTGTTTTAGGATCGATACCGATCTGTGCAGAAACGTTGTTATAGTGAGAAAATGCAACAGTTTGAGATGATAATACTGAAAGAGGGGCGTTTGCAGTGTTGTTTGTTAATTTAATTAAATCACCTGATTGTGGTGCATTTGGAATAGTTCCTTCGCCATTTGTTACAAGTGCTTCGATTTGCACTTTAGCGCCCATTGGTAACGCATCTACAGCAACGGTTGTTCTTGTAGGAACATACGTCGGGAAGAATGCTTTACACATTGTGTCAACAGCATCCACATCTTTGATATTGGTAACAAATACAGTAAGTCTAGCAACATCGCTCATGACATGATCAATGCTTTTTAAGATTGCTTTAATATTGTTTAAGCACTGTTCTGCTTGAGCTTTTACACATCCTTCAACGATCTTTCCTGTTTTAGGATCAATTGGAAGTTGTGCAGAAAGATTATTGTAGTGAGAAAATGCAACAGTTTGAGACTGAATCCCTTCAAATTTTGGGGCATTGTCACTATTTCTTGCTAAAACGGCATTATAAGCGCTCACGATTTTGTTACCTCTTATCTAATTAAGTAGAAAGCGGTTACTCTATTCTGCATGCTATCAAGAGTCAAACGAATAAAAATTGATGGAGTAGGGGGGATTTAATGAATTATTTTTTTAATCGTTTTTTAAAGTAATTCATTCAGTTTAACAATAGGATGCTTGATTGAAAGATGTGAAAATCGCTTCACTTGGGTGCGACAAGAATATCCAGTCGCAATGATTTCTGAAGTGGATTGATTTTGATCAACTTTTACTCGCCAAGATAAATCGTACATCTTTTGGGAGAGTGTTTTTTGTTCAGTGAGATGACCAAACATTCCCCCCATTCCACAGCATCCTGTGTTTTCACTTTTAAGGTTTTGACCAAAATAGGTAAAGATCTTTTGCCAAAGTGCAGGGGAATAAGGGGCATGAGATCGTTCCGTACAATGCGTCAGAAGTGTGAATTGCTTCTTCATTTTTGGGATGATTGAAGGGAACCGACCTGCTTCAATTTCAGTATTTAACCATTCTTGAATCAGTTGAACGTTAGGCATTTCTAACTGTAATCCTCTTGCATATTCTCTTCGATACATTAATGTGATGGGGGGCTCGATTCCAACCATCGCAATTTCGGATTTTGCCAATTGAACTAAAATATTGTGCTGTTCTTTTGCTGCTGTTTCATAGGCAGTTAATTGTCCAAGTACATGCTGTGCTTTTCCAGAGTTTTTATAGGGAGCAATATAACAATGAACTCCAAGCTTATTGAGAAATTCGACGGTAGCGTAAAGGACTTCTCCATCAAAAAATTCTGAAAATGCATCAGGTATGATAATAAGAGAGGCTTGTTTTTGATCGGGAGTGAGTTCTTTCGTCTGCTCGATAAAACAGTCAATCTCTTTATCGCTAATTCGCGTTGCCTTTCCAGCTTTAATAAGCGCATTAAGATGATTTTCTTGAGGTGTAGGCAAATCAATAAGTCCAATTTTTTCAACGATTTTTTTTACAAAAGTGAGTTCTGCGATTGGATTGTAGATCGATTTAAGTTGATAGAGAAGCGGGGCTTTTGATTCTGAAACGCTTAGAATCATATCGATCATAGGGCGTTTTCGAGTTTTATAGTACTCATTCAGAAATTTCGCTTTTGCAAGAGGAATATCGATCATTACAGGACACTCGCCTGAACATGCAGCACAGGCGAGGCAATTTTTTAATGAATCAAAAATTTCCTCTTCATATGCCTGAGAGACTTGATCGGTGGATCGCTGTCGTAGCCACTCTTTTAGGATAACTGCTCGCCCTTTAGGAGAATATTTTCTCTCAGATGTTGCTTTATAGCTCGGGCACATAGGGGAGTGAACATCATAATTAAAGCACGCCCCATTTCCATTACAAAAATTAATTCTGCGATACTCCATCCATAAATCGTGAGAGATGGTTGCATCAAACTCACCTTTCATAGGTTGGTGATCGATTTTATAGAGTTGCCACTCGCCCTCAATCGGGGTTGCAATTTTCCCTGGATTTAGCTGATTATGAGGATCAAATGCACTTTTAATTTTACGAATGGTCGGATAAAGTGCACCAAAGAAACGCTCGACATACTCTGAACGAATCCCTTTTCCATGTTCCCCCCAAAGAGCGCCATGATAAGATTGACAGAGCTCAAATACCTCGTCGGTAATCTTACGGATTAATTGACGGTCTTCTTCTGTTTTGAGATCTAACGCAGGGCGAACATGAAGCACACCCGCATCCACATGCCCAAACATTCCGTAAATGAGCTCATAGCGATCTAAAATCTCTTTAAATCCTTTCACAAATTCGGCAAGATGTTCGGGTGGAACGGCCGTATCCTCGACAAATGGCATTGTTCTCCGTTCTCCTCGAATATTTCCAAGAAGCCCCACCGCTCGTTTTCGAAGTGCATAGATCTCTGTGATTCCAGCAGTATCATTCACAATCCGTGTTGAAAGAAGAGAAGAGTATTGGCTCTCCTCCATATAAATTTGGAAGTGTTCAAGTGACTGATTTAATGAAGATAGATCATCACTATTAAACTCTACAAGTAGAATGGCTTTCAATTTTTGGTAATCGATATTACTGAAAAAGTGCTGGGTCGTTTCCCAAATAAGATCATTTTGTGCACGCTCAACCACGCGATCGTCCATAATTTCAATGGCAGTCGGTTTAATATGAGATTGCATTAAATAAGGTGCATGCTCAAGCGCTTTAATGAAATCATCATAGCTTAGTATGATGAGCGCTTTATATTTTGGAATAGGAAGAACATTCAGCGTCGCTTGTGTAATAATCCCTAGGGTTCCTTCTGATCCACAAAATAGATGCTTAAGATCATGATCCTCATCATTGATAAAGTTCTTGAGGTCATACCCCGTAATAGATCGATTTAAAGGCGGGAATATTTCGTTAATTAAGACGGTTTCAGGCGTAACTTCTTTAATTAATTGCGCTTGAATTTCTGTTTTTTGAGTGGTGTCGATTTTTTGTCCACTTGGAAGATAAGCGGTCAACGCATTGACGTGATGGCGTGTTTTACCGTAAGTGACGCTCCCT
Organism: uncultured Cardiobacteriales bacterium; assembly: GCA_964492525.1. GTDB lineage: Bacteria > Pseudomonadota > Gammaproteobacteria > Cardiobacteriales > Wohlfahrtiimonadaceae > Wohlfahrtiimonas. Next base: position 4,323 of record CAZBKP010000063.1, on the reverse strand, counting down.
TGTCCGCAAGCATCTGTATTGATCATTCCGCCAATCGTTGCACGATTAGAGGTTGAGAGTTCAGGCGCAAAGAAATAGCCCAAAGGACGTAGATAATCATTGAGTTGATCTTTAATAACCCCTGCTTCAACAGTAACGCTTCTGGATGCTTCATCAAAGCTAAGAATGTGATTCATGTGACGAGAAAGGTCAAGAATAATACCATAATTGAGCGCTTGACCATTGGTTCCTGTACCTCCACCCTTTGCAGTTACAGTTATTTTGTGAAATTGAGGTTTTGAAAGTAACTGCGTTACAATTTGAACATCATTTTCATTTTTAGGGTAGAGAATAGCATCAGGAACAATCTGATAAATAGAGTTATCGGTCGCATGCACGATCCGATCAGAACGTTGGTTTGTGATCTCTCCCTCAAATGATTGCTGTTGTAGCGCAATAAGGAATTCATGGATCAGTTCGGGGGCAGGGTTAAAATCGGTCATATCAAAATTCTATTTAAGGTGTTTCTGCTTTAAACGTTTTTGCTTAAAAAATTGCTGAATCAGCGTACGGCACTCTTTCTCTAATATATTAGGAATGATTTCAATTTTATGGTTGAAGGCATCAAATGCATTGACATTCAATTGTGTACCGAGCGCGCCGTGTCGTGAATCCCCTGCACCATAAATCACAGTAGAAATACGGCTATGGACAAAACTTCCCGCGCACATCATACAGGGTTCTAGTGTGACATAGAGACGACACTCTGTTAACCGATAATTATTCAGAATTTGACCTGCATTACGAATCGCAACAATTTCAGCATGGGCGGTCGGGTCATTTGTTGTAATGGATAAATTATGTCCGCGTGCAATAATTGTTTCATCTTTAACAATGACTGCGCCAATTGGAACTTCTCCTAATCGCTCTGCTTTTTCTGCTTCAAGCAAGGCTTCCTGCATAAAATACTCATGCATGGTTAAGGTCAAATCCATCAGGAGATTTTGTTGGACTAGGAATTCTAAATCGTTTATCTCGACTCAGTTCTCCTGCCTCAATAACGATAGTAGAGGGCGCAACACCAAATTGTTTGCCTAAGAATTTTTTTAAAAATGCATTTGCCTTCCCATCTACAGGAGGCGTATTGATTCTCACTTTGACGCAGTTTTCTAAAATCTCTTGAATCTCATTTTTAGAGGCTTTGGTTGAGACTCGAATATTTAAAATGAGATCCTCTCCATCAAAGTAATAAGCTTGAGTCGAAGGTTGCATGGTCTTGTCTTAAATTCTTACAATAAAATCATAAATAATATTAAGCACGCCTTGTAAGAGCAAAATCGCAAAAAGAATTACAAGAGGTTTAAAGTCGATGCGTTTATAAATAAGATTAAACTTTAAATGACTAAGAATAGGATGCGTCAGCTTACCAATTAAATCCATAAGGATCATGGCATTAGGAGAACCCTGAAACCAACTGCAGAGTGCCATTCCAATAAAAGCATAAAAGTAGATCGTTAAAATTTCTTTAAGGATATCTATAAAAATAAGTCCGATAACAATTAAAGGTGAAAGAGGGATACGTGTAACAAGCATCAAGAGTACATATTTAATCAATCCTACAATCACAACAAGTAGAATACATGACCAATCCCATCTCCCAATAATAGGAGTAATTCTTCGTACGGGAAGAAGAATGGGATTTGTAATTTTAACGAGCATTTGCACCAATGGGTGATAAAAATTTGCTTTAACACATTGGAGCATAAATCGAAGTAGAATTAAGAAACTAACCGTTGAGAAAATAAGATTGATTAAAAATTGCATAATAACGCTCTAATTGTCGATTAAGATTGTAAAAGTCGTTCTAATTTTACCTTTGCAAGTCCTGCAAGTGAAGTCTCTCGATATTCATAACGTAAATCTCGCCCTGTTTTGTTCATGGTATCAATTACTTCATCAAAAGAGACAAGATGGGAGCCATCAGACATTAAGCTAAAATAGGCACAATCAATCGCTTTTGCAGAGTAAATTGCATTTCGTTCGATACACGGAATTTGAACGTAGCCTTCAATCGGATCACACGTCATCCCAAGACAATGCTCCATTGCAATTTCGGCGGCATACTCGATCTGTTCCAAAGAACCATTTAAAAGATAGGCAATCATTCCTGCACCCATAGAGCAGGCACTTCCTATTTCACCTTGGCACCCAACTTCTGCACCTGAAATAGAGGCATTTTTTTTAATAACATTCCCTAGTATTCCAGCAACTGCTAGCGCACGAACAAGTTCATCATCTGTTAAATCTTTTGTGGCACGATACGCCATTAAAAGGGCAGGGATGATGCCACATGAACCACATGTGGGTGCAGTAACGACCTTTCCTGCTGCTGCATTTTCTTCTGAAACTGCGAGCGCATACGCATAGACACGACCTTCTAAACGATCTTCAAAATTTGATTTTCTAAATTTGTCATAATATTGCTTCGCTTTTCGTTCAAGTTGGAGTTTTCCAGGAATAACACCTTCAGCTTTAAGCCCTCTTTCCACCGCATCTTTCATTGCATATAAAACTGTTTTTAAATAATCCCAAATTTCAATGCCTTCGTAGTGTTCGACGTAGTCAGGAAGCTTTTTGTTATGTTTAATGCACCATTGTAAAATTTCTTGAAAGTTTTTTTCAGGGTACACTTCAGCATTTTTAGGAAGAGAGCTGTCATTGTCAGAGATAATTTCTCCGCCACCAATAGAGTAGTAGAGTGAAGATTTAATTAAAGTATTGGCATCATCATAAGCAAGAAATTCCATCGCATTGGCATGTTTCTCTTTTACAATTTCAGGTTTAAAAATAATTTTACTTGGCTTCTCTAACGATTGCTCAATAATAAAATCAGTTAAGTGTCCTTTGCCTGTTGCGGCTAAACTGCCATAGAGAATTACATCGTAATGATTCGCATTTGGCGTCTCATCTTTAAAAAGAGTTGCTGCGCGTTGTGGACCCATTGTATGACTACTTGAAGGGCCATATCCGATTTTATATAAACGCTTTAATGATTCCATAACAATTCCTAATCAATTTACTGTATTTGACGAAGGATATGCGCATTGATCTCTTCGGAAATCTCATCTCCTCTTTTAACAGTTGCTCGCATTGCTCGATCAACTACTTTATCTAATTCATCTTTCTTGAAAGAAGCAATGGCTTGCTCTGTTGTACCATTGGGTGAGCAGATGCTTTTACGTAATGCCTCAAGAGAGAGATCTCCTATTTTGGCAAGTTTGGCGCTTCCAAGCATGGTTTCTATCGCCATTTGTTCACTTAAATGATGATCTAAGCCAAGAGATTCGCCAACTTTACCCATGATTTCTAAGAAATAAAAGAAATACGCAGGGCTAGAACCTGCAACAGCAGCAACCACAGCAATTTGCGATTCATTTTGAAGCCAGCTTGCAATTCCACAGCTTTCAAAAATTGCGGAAATTGCAGATTTTTGTGCATCGGTTACAAAGCTATTTCCATATAAACCTGTAACACCATTTCCAACTTTAGCTGGCATGCTTGGCATCGCTCTTACAATGGGTAAGTTTTCTGTAGGAAGGAGATTTTGCAACGCATCTACAGAAATTCCTGCAGCGATCGAAACAACAACTTGTTTTGCGGTTAAATGAGGATTAAGTTTTGGTAGTAATTCACTAAAACCTTGGGGTTTAATCGCTAAGATGACAATATCTACCTTTTGAATAAAGGTTGCATAATCTAAGTGGGTATTAATTTTATAGGTAGAGGATAAGAATTGTAATCTTTCTTGGTTAATATCCGAAACGAAAATATGTTCAGGAGATAATCGTTGGACAAGCCCCGCAACGATTCCCGTCGTCATATTGCCACCACCAATAAAACCAATTTTAATATGATTCATAATTTCTCCACCATAATAGAATACGACACACCAATATATGCTTTAAAAATAAAAAAGTATAGTGCATTCATTCAAATAAAAAGCCTAGTTTTGTACTAGGCTTACATCTATTTATCACTAATAAAAATATTTTCTAGAACGAATATCTTAAATCAAATCGTCCTTCGAAATGCTTGTATATTAGTAATCTAAATTCTCTTCTCTTCACCTTTAAGAATTCTCTGAATATTTGCTTTATGGCGGATGATCAATAGAATATCCATCGCGACAACGGCATATACAACCCAAAGATCTACATGGAAAAACCATAAATATAAAGGCGCGGTGATTGCTGCAACTAAAGCAGAGAGAGAAGAGATTCTAGAAAGCACAAAGATAACTATCCAAGTCCCTAACACACACAAGGCAACTAAAGGGCTGAGCGC
>CAZBKP010000062.1:0-8664 GCA_964492525.1 uncultured Cardiobacteriales bacterium | reverse complement strand
ATTTTCAAACGCTTTTTGATCCATGGTATTCGGATGAATCATTCCTCCTAATAATATGCCATGGCTATTGCTGTGACTTAATAATCGGCTCGCAATCATTCCTCCTGAAAAAGATTCAAGGGTCGATAGGGTAAGATTGTGTTTACGGCACAGGGTAATGACGGATTGTTCCATCGTCTCTTCGTTAAATCCATAGATATAAGGCGATAACTTTTCTTGTATTTTTTTAAGGTAGGGCAAAAGCATCGCTTTTGCCTCTTTTTCTGTTTTACTTTTTGCAGAGATATTTACACTAATTCCGTCAATACCTGATGCCAAATAGGAGAGTTTGGGATTCCCTTTTTTTGAGAGTTCTGCATCGATATCCGCTATCATCTCTGAAATATCAGATTCAGGAACTCCCCAAACCCGAATGGTTTCCGTAAAGATTTGGTGATGATTAGGATTTTTCTGTTTCAAAATAGTAAGGATCGATCCAGAAAAAATGGCCTTCATTTCATGAGGAACACCGGGTAGGAGGAAAAAAAGATGTGTATCGGATTGATAAAAAATGCCGGGTGCTGTTCCTGGGAAGGTCTCCAATATGGATGCACCTTCAGGATAATAGGCTTGCCTTATATTGTTTTGAGACATTGTGATTTGGCGCGCTTTAAATTTATCCTGAATTTGTGTTGCAAGGCTTTCATCAAAAACAAGGGGTTTATTTAAAACTTCGGAAAGAGCTTCTTTGGTAATATCGTCTTGAGTTGGCCCAAGACCACCTGTGCAGATAATAATATTTGATCGGTTTTTGGCAATGTTTAGCACGGAGACCATATTTGCTAAGTTATCGCCAACGGTTGTTTTAAAGTGGCAATCAATGCCAATTTTGGTGAGTTCAGTCGATAACCATGCAGCATTGGTATCTACGATTTTACCTAAAAGTAATTCTGTACCAATCGAGATTATTTCAGCTTTCACTCTTCACCATCCGATTCAACATTAAGTTTTTTTAAACGATAACGAAATGTTCTAAATGAAATTCCTAAATCCTTTGCAGCCTCTGTTTTATTAGTATTTCGATCTAGTGCTCGTCTTAAGATTTTACGTTCAACAGCTTCAAGATAAGCTTCGATATCATCAATTTCATCAGGAATAACGATATCATTGTCACAAATGATCGGTTGTGTTTCGACAACAATTTCATCCGATGAGTTTTGAGTCATCTCAGAATTTACGGTACTTTTCTCTATTTGATTTGAGGGTTCCTGGGATATAAGCAATAAATCAGTATCTGTAATTTCATTATTATCGCAAAGAGCTGAGGCGCGTTCTAAGATGTTCTCAAGTTCACGAACATTTCCAGGGAAGTGATAATGTCGTAATGCTTCCAACGCACTATTTGCAAGTACAATTGATGTTTCATTTTGATGATTGATTTTTGACATGATAATTTCTGTGAGTACAGGAAGATCATCGAGTCTCTCTCGTAAAGGAGGGGTATTCAGTGTAATGACATTTAATCGATAGTATAAGTCTTGTCTGAACGTATGTTCCTCTACTAATTTTGCAAGATCTTTATGCGTTGCAGATACAATCCTGACATTTACAGGGATTTCTTTTAACTCTCCAACCGGGCGAATTGAGCGTTCTTGAATAGCTCTGAGCAGCTTTACCTGCATAGTTAAAGGTAAATCAGCAACTTCATCAAGCATGAGCGTACCCCCTTCTGCCGCTTGAAAAAGCCCGATTTTATCTTTATCAGCACCTGTAAAACTCCCTTTCTTATGTCCAAAAAATTCACTTTCGACAAGATGCTCAGGAATTGCACCACAGTTTACTGCGATAAATGGACCATTTTTTCGGGCACTTTCATTATGAATCGCTCTTGCAACAAGCTCTTTACCTGTCCCTGATTCACCATGAATATAAACAGGCGCTTGGGAACGTGCGAGTTTTTTAATTTGTTCTTTTAGATGTGTCGTCGCAGCAGAGTTTCCATAGATTCCATGTAGTGACGTATCTCCACTATCATGATGAATTGCACTTGTATGGGTTTTAATTGCATCTAAAGCGAGTTTTCTTAATTGATCAATTTCAAAGGGTTTTGAAATAAAATCAAATGCTCCAAGTTTTAGGGCTTCAATCGCACTTTCAACATTTCCATGAGCCGTCATCATCGCAACAGGTAACGTTGGATAGTTTTCTTGAATATATTTTACAATATCAAAGCCATCTCCATCAGGTAGCTTAAGATCCGTAAAACAGACATCAAAAGTTTCATTCTGAAGTGCACAAATTGCATCAGAAACGGAATAAGCCTCAACGCAATTGATGTCTATACTCATAAAGCTTAATGAGATTAATTGACAGATATCACTTTCATCATCAACGATTAAGGCTTTATACATATTATTACTCCAAGTTAATAAACTGATTTATTGTACTATTTTTGAAAAAATGATTCTAAATCCTGAACCATAATTTTCATCAGTGACGTATTGAATTTTTGCATTATTGGCAAGACAGATCTCATTGGAAATAAAAAGACCAAGCCCTGTGCCTTGTGTATGTGTGGTATAAAAAGGTTCAAAAATGCGTTGTTGATTTTCTTCGCTGATTCCAACACCATTGTCGAAAATTGTTAAACAAGGGGATTCGGCAATCAGTTTCGTTTGAATGGTAATTAATAGCGTTTCAGGGGATAGCTTTGAATGTAATGTCGCATTGTTAATTAGATTCATTACAATTTGACGAAGTGCATGGCGATCAAAATGAACTCGAGCCCCTTCGTCATAAAGAACAAGGCAAATACATTCGCTATACCGCGGATTTTCTAATTCAAACTCTTGTGCGGTTTGCTCAATAAATTCATCTAATTGAAAATATTCTCGGGTATCTTCTGGTTTTTTTGCAAGCATTAAAATATCGTTAATGATTCGATTTGAACGACTCACATTCGTGTTAATCATATTAATTAATTTTCTTTCCATTTCAGTTAAGTCTTTTTGCTCTCCGAGTAATTGGCTTGCTTGATAGATGGAGGTCATTGGATTACGAATTTCATGTGCTATAGCCGCAGTCAGTCGGCCAAGGGCAGCAAGTTTGTTCTGTTGTGCGCGAACATTAATAGCATCTGTGGGTTCAATTAAAATAAGCGAATAATTAAGATTGATATTTTTTACAGCATTAAATTCAATATAATACTGTTTATCTTGGAAAACGAAGGGGGTATCATCTGTAAAATTTAGGTAATACCAAAGGTAAAAACGTTCCGTTAAGGAAGGAATATATTCCATTAATAAATTATTTGTTGGGTCAACATCTCCAAACCAAGATTTAATATAATTATTCATAAGAATAATTCTTCCATCTTCATTAATCGCAATTAGCCCTGATTTTGATTGCTGAATAATCGCTTCATGAAGTAGAGAGGCTTCTTGTAATTTTTTATTCTGATCTGCAACAAGTTTCTGAGAAGTTTCATATTTTCTAAGCCAAATATTACTAAAAATAACCGCAATGATCGCAAAGCTATTTTGACCAATAAATCGGATAAGCCCTTTATTAATAAGTAAATTCTGTAAAGTAGGAATAGATGGGGAAGGTAAATATACAAATAGATACCATAGGCATAATTGAATGCAAAGAGAATAAATAATTAAAAATATTGTACCTGCAAGAGATAAAAAAGCGCCGTGTGCCATTGTGGATATCAAAAGCATAATGATAATAGGGCTATTCAGACCATCTGTCAGAAAACACAGAATTCCGATAAAACTAAGGTCAATCACAGCAGAAATAAAAATGGTTATCTTCTTTTGTAGGAAACGGAATTTAAGTAGCAGTGTTGTAAACAATACAAAAGCTAAGTAAATAAGTAAAAAAGCCTTAAAGTAATCAAAGTCACCTCTAGGTGTAATCCACTGATTATTATTAATAAGATAGACTGAGGATAAAAATGCAGCTAGAATTAGCCTGAAAATTCCTAAGACCTGAAGAGTTACAGGGGAGTAGTTTTCGTTGGATGATCTCATAACAATTATAATGAGTATAAAATATGTTTAAGGGCATCTCTTGTATAGGTTAAAGAGGGCGAAAGTATTTGATATTGAATAGATAATCGTTCTGAAACTTCCTTAACATAATTTTCATCTTGGCAAAAAGAGAGGATCAATTTAACTTCCGTATTATTTCGATCAATAATCAGGAAACTACAAGGAAAAGATGCGATTTTAGTGATGATATTGGCGCTTAATTCATTAGGTGATTTTATAAGACTTATTAAATTAAAATTGGGAAGCGCAGATAGAGAATGCTCATTGCAAACTTCCATCAGAAGTGAGTAGAGTTGAAGCTCATTTGCATTAAGTGCCGTATTTTTTCGTTTCATAACGATATTAGCTTTGGACGGTGCAAAGGTTCGTCTTGTTTTAGCCCTAAAAAAGAGAATCAGAAACGTTACGATACCAAAAGTTAAAACGAATTTTAAGAACATGATTTAGTGATAGAACTGATGAATATAATCTGAGATTTTAGCACGTTGTCCTTGTTGATAATGGTAAATCACAACATTTTCTAAAATGCTTTTGACATAACCCCGCGTTTCTTTAAAAGGAATGGTTTCAATCCATAATTCCATATCTTCTGGGGGTGGATCGATCCAATCTAATACACGATGAGGCCCCGCATTGTAGCTTGCTAAAACATAAGGCCAAACTTTGCCGACTTTATCACTGACATCATCTAAATAGGCCATGCCATAACGAATATTCGCTTCAGGATCATATAAACTTCCTCGTTTTTCACCAAGTTTATTTGCCATCTTTTGAGCGGTGGGAATGAGTAATTGCATCAATCCATAGGCATTGGCATGAGATTTTACATCCGGTTGGTAGAGACTCTCTTGGCGAATCAATCCATAGATGACTTCATTAGGGAATTGATATTGGGCAGCCGTTTTTGTCACTAAATCTTTATAGCCAATGGGGTATCTCAAATAAACAGCACCGGGTTGCTTAGCACTTACACCTGCGCGAATCGCAAGATCATAATATCCTTTATTAAACGCGGCAAGACTCGCACTATGCTTTTGTGCTTGGGAAGCATTTTTGATTCCTCGGCTCCATGCTTGGCGGGCAAACCCATTTTCATCTACTTCAAATAACGCAAAGGCGAGCTTAATATCCGAAAGATTAAGAGGTTCGGCGGTTGTTAAACGATCTTTAGTAATTGCAGCGAGTGTTGTATAAGGCTGATTGATTTTGTCTGCCGCTAAAAATCCGTAAAAGCTCACATCAGAGGCAATGCTCTGGTATAGGGCATTTGCTTTTTCATTCTCTTTTAAACACTCATATTGTTTCGCTTTCCAATAGATCCACGTAGGTTCAGATTGGCTCTTTTCAGAGAGCCGAGAGAGATAATCAAGTGCATTTTTACAGTTCCCGCGTTTGGCCTCTAATTTAAAACCACTGATTTTAATATCGTCGGTTTGCTCTGCTTTAGGAATGGACGCAATCCGTTTTAAAGGCTCTATTGCATCGGATCGTCCTGCCTGATAGACCGCCAACAAATTTCTAAGTGAGCGGTAATCGCTTTCAGAAAGAAGTTTGTTTTTTTGAGCAAAAGATAATCCCCTAAGCGCATGGGTTGAGTCTTTCTTACCCCATTGTTTAATGGCAAGCGCATAATATTTGCTTGAATGATTGTAGTATTTTTTTTGAGTCATTAACTGTGATGCAGGGGATTGAATCACGGAGAGTAGACTCTGGTAGTAAGCTCGCTTTCCTTCTGGGAGCTTGTTTAATAGAGCTTTGGCTTGATTAAAACGTAAGCCCAAAATATGGGCGGCGACGCGATTATCGATTAACGTAATCTCTTTTGTGTGTTTGAGCCACGTTTGCTCGACCGTTTTACACGTTGAGGGAAGCGTCTGCTGGTTTTTCCATAGGGTCGTAAATGCATTCCAATCCATTTCATTGGGCTTAGTTTTTAAAAGTGCATCGTAATAAATACACTTTAAATAATTTGAGGACTCATTCTTCCCATGAGAAAGGATGTAGTCATATTTTTTTTGATCACTTAATGTTTTAAAAAATGCATTTTTCAATTGACCATAAAACAGGGCTGAGCTGTTTTTCTGTAAAAATTTCTGAATCTCTTCAGGAGGCAACGTCTTTAGATTTTCCTGATAATAATAGTACTCTAAATAAGGCTTTAGTGAGGGATTTTTAAGCTTCGCAAGCTGCGCTTTGTACTGCGATCTATCCTTTTTGATGATGGACTGTTTGCCTTGTTTGAACGTGACTTTATCCTCATTGGCATATGAGAATGAAACGCTTGAAACAAGCACAACAGTAAGTATTTTTAGAGTATTTTGGAATCGCATAGTGAGATAATAATCAGGAATAATGAGGTTAGAGTAGGGTGCCAAAAATTTTATCGCCCGCATCTCCAAGACCGGGAAGAATATACGCATCCTCATTGAGTTTTTCATCAATTGATGCCGTGTAGATTTCGATATCGGGGTGTTTCTGTTTTACCGCTTCTAATCCTTCAGGCGCGGAGACTAAAAAGAGGCCTTTAATCTTTGTGCATCCCTGAGATTTAAGGAGATCAATGGTTGCAATTAACGTCCCGCCTGTTGCAAGCATAGGGTCAAGAATCAAAGCTGTGCGCTCTTCCATATGTGAGGTCATTTTTGCATAGTACGCACGAGGTTCATGAGTTTCTTCATTACGTTCAAAACCGACGACGGAAACTCGTGCGCTAGGGATAAGCTCTAAAACGCCATTAAGCATTCCAATCCCTGCACGTAAAATAGGGACTAAGGTAATTTTTCTTCCTTTGATACGTTCTGCGGAAACGGGACCTGCCCACCCTTCAATTGTAACTTTTTCAACTTCTAAATCTTTTGTCGCTTCATAGGTTAAAAGCATCGCAACTTCTGAGGCAAGGGTTCTAAATTCACACGTCGAAATAGAGGCTTGGCGCATGAGTCCAAGTTTATGGGCAATAAGTGGATGTTTGACTTCTACGACTTTCATGGGCTCTCCTTAAAAAATACGATAAAAAAGTCCCGAAAGGGACTTTTTAAACATTACTGATGCTTTGCAATCGCCTCTTCCATCATCGTTTTGAGCTCTCCGCTCTCTTGGAGGGCAAGGGTAATATCACATCCCCCAATCAGCTCTCCACCAATATAGATTTGAGGGAAGGTCGGCCAATCTGCATAATCAGGTAAGAAATTATAGATATTCTCATCATCAAAAATATTCACCGCGGCAAACTCAAGTCCTGTGCTTGCTAATGCTTGAGCCGCTCGACTTGAGAAACCGCACATAGGGAATTGTGGTGTCCCTTTCATATAGATGACAACTGGGTTTTCATTCACTTGTTTGCGAATGAGTTCTAACGTTTGTTCTCTCATATTTACTCCTCCTTGAGTTAAATGTATCTCATTTTAACATTTCTGAATCAGATTATGATGTTCGAATTTCACCCTGACCCATGACAATATATTTTTGAGAGGTTAGGCCTTCAAGCCCTACAGGACCTCGTGCATGGAGTTTATCTGTAGAGATTCCGATTTCTGCGCCTAAACCAAACTCAAAGCCATCACAAAAACGCGAGGATGCATTGATCATCACACAGGCTGAGTCTACTTCTCTTAGAAAGGTAAGGCTATGCGTGTAATGCTCAGTAATAATCACATCGGTATGGTGCGAACCATAGTGATTGATATGTGAAATCGCATCACTCATCGCTTCAACAATTTTAATTGAAATAATCGGTGCAAGATATTCCGTGTGCCAATCCTCTTCAACGGCTCGCGTAGAGGGGATATTGTTCATCGATAAAATCGCTTGAGTCTTCTCGCACCCTCGAATTTCAACCTGCTTTTCTTTGAAGATGTTTCCAATTTTTGGAAGAAAATCCTGTGCAATGTTTTGATGCACCAAAAGTGTTTCTAATGCATTGCACGGTGCATAACGCTGTGTTTTTGCATTATCAACGACTCGGACCGCTTTTTCCATATCGGCATATTCATCCACAAAGGTGTGGCAAATACCATCAAGATGTTTAATCACAGGGACGGTTGCATTATCTTTAATGCGCGCAACGAGTGATTTTCCTCCACGGGGAATAATCACATCTATAAATTCAGGTGAGGTGATCATCGCATCCACAATCATGCGATCGGGCGTATTGATGATTTGAATAATCTCCTCACAAAGTCCCACTTTTTTAAGGGCAACTTTAAGAATTTCTGCAAGATATTGGTTCGTTAAAATTGCATCACTTCCCCCACGAAGAATCACTGCATTCCCTGACTTTAAACAGAGTGCGGCGGCATCGATTGTGACATTGGGGCGCGCTTCGTAGATGATTCCAATTACTCCAAGCGGTACTCTCATTTTCCCCACTTGGATGCCAGAAGGGCGAGGCTTCATCTCTGTGATTTCACCAATAGGATCGGAAAGGGCGATCATCTCAAAAACGCCTTGAGCCATACTTTTTATTCGAGCTTCATTGAGCATTAAACGATCAATAAACGCATCATCGAGGCCACTTTTCTTGGCGTTTTCACAGTCTTTCTGGTTGGCAGTTAAGATATTTGGAATATTCGCTAAAATCTCGTCGTAAATCGCTTTAAGTGCACGATTTTTTTCTTCTGTTGTTGCT
>CAZBKP010000061.1:2736-8679 GCA_964492525.1 uncultured Cardiobacteriales bacterium | reverse complement strand
CTTGAAATCTCTGATGTTTTCCACTTGTCATTTTCGGCTTTCGTAATTTGATATGTCACAGTTTGGCCTTCATTATCTTTGTCATCGATAGTAAATTTAAAAACATCGGGGGATATTATTTCAAAAGATTGGAGTCCTTCAAGAGAGTTGTATTTATAGTTGAAATAGTCTGTGTTTATATAGAATGGTAGTTCTTTTCGTTCATCTGAAGAGGCCTTCATCCAAGCAATATAAGCATCAGGATCAAATGACATTATTTTGTAATACGTTTTATAGTTATCTTTTTCGTGTAGACCATTTGTGGTGATAAATAGGTATGGAGTTCCTTTTGCTTTTAAAATTTCAGCTATTTCAAGGCCAAATAAATCAGCATATTTTTTCATGATAGAAAAAGCCTCGTAATTTTCATATTTTTTATTGAAAACAACAAGTTCTGTACTTTTATCTTCTTGAAAGTTGGGAATGTAGCCCCAATTGCTATCAGATTCTTCAATTTCTTCTTCATTCATATCTTTATACGACTTTCTGAAAATTTCTTTTGATTTCCAAGGAGAATCACGATTTTCTCTATAAAATTTATACTTTAATTTAATTGATGGGCCCGATGCATTATAGTCTCCTTCTGCCCATTCTCTTGTAGCTAGTTCATATTCAAACTTTCCTGTCTTTTTTATATCGCTTAAAAAATAATAGTTAAAATTCTTCATTCCAAAAGGGTATTCGATAATCTTATTTCCATTTACATCGCCATATGTATTATATTCTATAACTTTTTGGCTGATTTGGAGTGAGCAATTTTCTCGTCCTTGTGCGATAAATAAATAGAAGTTAGAGTCATCATCTTTTTTTATCTGGTTTAAAATAACATCGCAATAGGACGTTTTTAGATGGCTCATGACTGTTTCATACATGCGATAATTTTCGTGTTCAAGAGAGCCTGCAGCCCCATGACTTACATACTCCCATTTAGTTGGCACTTTTTCAGCAAAAGATAGCGATGTAAAAAAAACATACCTGCTATTAAATATTTGTTAAACATATTAATCCCTAAGATGATAAAAATTCTAGATAGTACAAGAGATATATAGCTATGTCCATAAGTTGCTGAGATTCTTTGGGTGCTTTTTATTCATATATTTGGTAATGTTTTCACACTATCATAATTATAGGGTAAATAATGATGTTCAAAAGATTACTACTAAGTATCGGATTAATATCTACAGCTTTTTCAGTCGTAGATGCAAAAATTGTCTCTATTAATGAGGCAGTATTAAATGACCAACAGACGATTTCGGTCTTTTTTGATTATCCTGAAACATTTACAAGCAAAGAGCTCCAAAATCAATTTGAGATACAATCCTATGATGAAAACTGGGAGTTGCAGAAGGATACACAAGGTAAATGGCATATTAGCAAAGATGGCTATACGCTTTCGTATTATCCTGTAAAACAAGGATCGTATCGTGTTGTTGTGAAGTCATATGTGAATAATGACGGTGGACGTTATTCAAAAGATGATTATGAGTATGCTTATATTGGTTCTTCCGCACAAGCTGTCAATATCGTAGGAAGAGGTCCTGTCGTTCCTGTAAATATGAGAACGTTGCCATTAGAAATGATCGGCACAAAAGAGGTTGATATTGAGTATTTTGCGATTGAAAATCTTCCTGCCTTATTAAGTCGCTATTATATTGGTTCGACGATTGATAGTTGGGAACTTTCACGTTTAGTAAGAGATATGACACCCGCAGGGATATTTCGTTATGTGATCCCAAGTAGCGTTTCACATGAAACAAGATCGTATCACCGAGTACCAATCGATAAAAATATTAAACCGGGCGCATATATTGTGAATGTGAATCCATCGGGTGAAATTGATCGTACGCTAGATACGCGAATTGTATTTTTAACCAATATGGGGCTTCATGCACGACTATATAAAGATCGAACTATTATTGTAGGAAATTACTTTAATAACAATAAGCCGATTGAAGGCGCAACGCTTCAAGTTTGGAAAAACAATAAAAATAGAGCCTTAGAAGTTTCAGATACGCTTTGTACATTTAAAGCTGGTTTTTGTGAGGTGAATCGCAGACTTAATACGGATGAAATTGTTGTCGTAAAACAAAAAGATGATATTTCCGTATTGCCCATGAGAGAAATTGCACTAGATTTGAATGATTTTGCCATTGGCGGAAAAGAGAATCAAAGCCAAGTTGCACACGTTTATAGTAATCGTGAACTTTATCGACCGGGAGAAGCGATTCCCGTCAAAATTCTGTTAAGAGATCAAGACGGTATTCCGCTTCCGAAGCAACCTATTACAGTAACTTTAGTTAATCCTGAAAATAAGGCAAGTATTACAGAAACACTTGAAGAGTTTACAGATGGTTTTTATCAAACAGAGCTTTTTACTGCAAATGATGCTAAAACAGGGAATTGGCGCATAGAGGTGAGAACAGATAAAACAGCGAAAGAACCGATTGGATCGCTTCGTCTGTTTATTGAAGAGTTTATGCCAGAAAGGATGGAACTTACAATTAAACCTCAAGGTGATAATGCTAATGTTACCGAAAGTTTTAATATCAATGTAAATAGCCGTTATTTATTTGGAGCGCCTGCTGCGAATAATGATGTTTTAATTGATGGAAAAATTTCTTTAGATAATTATCCTTTTGCAAAGCATAGTGATTGGTATGTAGGAGACTCTTCTTTAGGATATGGGATTATTAATCATGATTTTTCTGTAAATGGCAACTTAAATGATGAAGGAAATGGCGATTTCTCTATTCCAACTATTGTTAAAAGTGACGAAGGGATGCGTTCTCCTGCAGAAAATATCCCATATGTTCTTTTAATGAAAGGAAAGGTAACAGTAAAAGATAGTGGAACGAGTGGTATTTCTCGCGAATTTAAAACTTCATTATGGCCAACAGAGGTTGTTCCCGTTGTACGTCCTTTATTTAAACAAACAGATTTAGGGTACGGATCGAAAGCAAGTTTTGAACTCTTTTTAGCAAATCAAAAAGGGGAGTTAATCGATGGAAACTTTCGTTTAACTTTAAAATATCGAAATAACTGGTGCACTTGGGTTTATAGTAAGAATGGTGGCTGGGACTGTATTCAGGAGGATCGTTACCAAATCCGAGCTCAGAATATCATTAAAACGAGTAAGAAAAAGCCGTATACCTATACAATTTCTCCTAATAGTTGGGGAAGATATATATTAGAGGTTGAAGATCTTAATACACATTTTGTAACATCTTATGCGTTCCGTGGTGCTTGGGATGCTTCTACAACAGGTCAGCTTCCTGCAGTTAAACCTCGTACATTAGGGTTGTCAACAGATCAGCCAGCATACTTAGCGGGAGATATGATTACATTGACGATTGATGCGCCTTTCGATGGTGTGACGATGTTAATGATGGAGGCGGATCGTCCAGTTATGACACATATGCTTCCTGTTAAGAAAGGGAAGAATACAATGCACATTGTGCTTGAGGAGGATTTGAATCGACATGATCTTTATCTTTCAGGACTTCTTCTTGGGCAGACAGCACAAGGTGAAACAAAACGTGCGTTAGGATTGATCCCTGTACTTCTTGACCGCCAAGATCGTAATATTAATGCGAATCTCGTGTTTGATACAGTGGTTCTTCCTGATCAAACAACTAAAGTGAAGGTAAAAGTTAAAGATGTGCTTCCAAATGAGCAACTCTACGCTACTATTAGTTTGACAGATCAGGGTATCTTAAACTTGATTCCTGTGAAACCTGAATCTATTTTTGATGCGTTCTTTAAACATCGTAAATATACGATTGATATTATTGATTACTATAATCGTCTCTTTAAACGTGGCTCTGATAGTTTGTTAGTTCCTAAATTCGGTGGTGACGGAGATGTCGAGCAATCAAGCTCCCCAGAGAATATTACAGAGATGAAAACAATCTCTTTAATGAGTAATGCGATTGCATTATCTCCACAAGGAGAAGGAGAGATAGAATTCCCAATCCCAGATTTTAATGGAGAAGCGAAGGTTGTCGTTAAAGTCTTTTCTAAACAACGAGTGGGTGAAGCCGAATCACAAATGACGATTCGATCTCCTATTGTGGTGGATATGATCACACCAAAATTCATTCGGGTTGGTGATAAAACTGCAGTGGCACTCTCTCTTCATAATATGGCAGGAAAAGAAATGCCTGTTAAAGTTAAGCTCACAAGTGAGCAAATACCACTCACTTATGAAAAGATCTTTACGTTACAAGATAAAGAGAGCACTTCTGTTCTTGTGCCGATGACGCTAGAGAAATATACGGATTTTGCAGATATAACACTCTCTATCGACTCAGAGGTATACAGCGCAGAACGACGTTATCAAATCGGAACGAAAGCGCTTACAGAGAAGACGGCAGAGTTTAGACGTCAGTTGCTCTCAGGAGGTTCTTATTGGTCTCGTGATGCTGAAGTTTCTCAAGCGTATGAACAAAATTTCACGGAGATGTTGACGTTATCACACCGCCCTAGGATTAATATCAGTAGTTATATATCAGGACTTTTTGAATATCCCTATGGTTGTACAGAGCAGACAATTAGCCGAGCATTTCCTTGGTTGTTTAAATCTGATGTAATCTTAGATGAGGCTAAGAAAAAGACGTATCTCAATTATACCACCCAGTTTAATAGAAATAAGGGGATAGGTGAGGCAAAACCTTATTCTGAGTGGGAACGCGAGATGATGAGAGATACCATTAATCGAATGATGGCACGTCAAAATAATGATGGTGGATTTTCGCTTTGGAGCCGAGGAAGAACGCTTTATCCTGTTTCAGTCTATGCACTAGATTTCTTCACACAGGTGAGTGTGAAATATCCTGATCTTGTGAATCAAGATGCTGTGAATAAAGGATTGGCCTATCTTAAAGAAGATCTTCAAACACTTTATACAGGTACTCAAAAAGATTCTCGTTATAGTGGATTAAATACAAGTAATCTAAATGATGTCGGGTATGCTGTTTGGATCTTAGCAAGAGAAGGAAAAATATTCTCAGCAGATATCGATTTCTTAACTCGTTATCGTGATCGAATGAGTCCTTTGGCTCAAGTTTATTTAGCGGGTGCACATCTGCTTTTAGGAAATGAAAAAACAGGCAAACGTTTATTAGACGAAGTGAGCTTCTGGAAATGGGATAAACGGTATGGTTATTTTTCTAGTAATGTTTCCGCACCTGCACTCGCAATTGATGTGTTAAATACACTAAGTGCAAAAGGTGTTTATGAAGATCTTTCGAAGTTAGATGAGTTTTATACTGCACTGATGTCGGCAGTTGAAAATCGTCAATACTTCAGTACGCAAGACCGTTATGCACTTGTTAGAGCAGGAATTAACATGGAAGTAGATTCTCGTCCAATAGAGGTGATTATCAATGGAATTAAGAAAACTATTCAGGCGAATATGCCAATTCCTGCGAATGATATCGGTCAGTTAAAGGTCGATGAGGATATCTATGTTGAATATAAGATTGAAGGTTATCCTAATGAAATGAGAGAGAGCATAACGTTTCCATTAACATTTGAAAAATGGGATAACATTGGTGATACGACAACGGTATCTGTAGGTGACCGAATTATCGTCAATATTGAGATTCTCTCAAAAGTTGATCTGCCGAATGCATTATTGGTTGATTATATTCCAAGTGGGTTTACGCTTGTGAATCCTAATTTACTGACGGATGATGTTTCTCAATACTATAAAGATCTTGGAATAAAGAATTTAACTCGAGATAAGATTGATCATGAAGAATATCGTTTTGATCGCTATGTCGTTTCGATGAAGATGGAGGCTTATAAGAAATATCGCTTTGCATATGTTCTAGAGGCTTCTGTTCCAGGAGAGTATAAAAATCCTGTGACGATTCTAGAGGATATGTATATTCCTGAATATCG
>CAZBKP010000061.1:0-2636 GCA_964492525.1 uncultured Cardiobacteriales bacterium | reverse complement strand
GAGAGTATAAAAATCCTGTGACGATTCTAGAGGATATGTATATTCCTGAATATCGGAATATCATGAAGGATGATAAAACATATATTATCGAAAAGTAGTTTCTAAATAAAACCCCATTAGTGATAACTGTATTACTAATGGGCTTTTTAAATTTAAAATGGGAAAATTTAATATGAAAAAAATCTTAGCTTATACTTTGCTACTTATATGTTCTTTTGCGAGTGCACAAAATAGTAATCCAAAAATGGAAGATATTTTTAACTTTGATATGGTTGGTGTTGATGTTGCTTATTTAGAAAGTAAAATTGGGGTCGCAAGAATTACAAATAAAGAATCTAAAACAAAGCAGTATCGCGTTGGCGATTGTGATCTCACTGTCCACTATGAGGGGTATAGTGTTAGATCATTGTCAGTGGCTATTAATGATAAATGCTTATTTAATCTAAATAATACATATATATACGAAGATAACGTTTCAACTAAAGATTTGATGTTTGGAGAATTGGGACCTGTAACGTATTATGCAGATTGTTTAGAAAACTGTGGAAATGCTTATGATCCAGAAATTCATGAGTTGTATAAAGGTTCAAGGGCAGAAGGATTCCGAGAAATATTACTCAGTACAATAGATTACGATTACGATAAAAAGTCTGAATGGCTTAGTGAAATGAAAAAGCACGAAACAGAAGAGTGGGTTCAAGAAAGGATGTACAATTGTGAGCCGAATAAATATAGCAATGTCGCAGGTAGCGCATTAGAAGGGACTAAAGTTGGTCGAATTACTATTGGCTATAGACTAGAAGAGTCTGAACAGCTAGGATGTTCAAATTCAATAAATTAACTAATAAGTTTTGATAAAGAATGCCCGAAAGGGCATTTTTTATTTTTACGAGTAAAATAACTTTTTGTTACTATCTATAAAATCTCTGTGAATATTGACTTAATTAGAGGGCGATATATGAAAGACTATCAAACATATTTCTTAATGAAAGCTGAGGACGTCTGTGATTATGTTTTAGCAACGCTTGATTTTTTTGAAAAGGGAAGTGAGCTTACAGCAAGTGAAATCGGCGATGGTAATATGAATTATGTTTTTAAAGTCGAAGATAAATGTTCTCATAAGAGCCTGATTGTAAAGCAAGCAGGAGAAACCCTAAGAATTACGGATGCGATTCATCTTTCAACGGATAGAGGACGAATTGAAGCAGAGATTCTCACATTACAAAATCAATTTGCAAAAGGGCTCGTTCCTTATGTCTATCGCTATGATCCTAAAATGTGTACGATCATTATGGAAGATATGACAAACCATAGCATGATGAGAACAGCACTTCTTGACTATAAAATCTTCCCTCATTTCGCTGAAAATATCACCACCTTCTTAGCGAATACATTGTGGCAAACTTCAGACTTATTAATGAATCCTAAAGAGAAAAAAGGATTTGTAAAACGAGTCATTAATCCTGACTTATGTGAATTGACAGAGGAGTATGTATTTACAATTCCTTATGATCGCAATAATCCTACAAATGCGATATTGCCTATACTCTCTGACTTTGTAGAACGTGAGGTTTTTTCTGATGAAGATTTGCATTTAGAGGTCAATAAACTCAAAAATGAATTCCAGAATAATGCCCAATCCCTAATTCATGGGGACTTACATACAGGTTCTATCTTTATTAACCAAGATCATCTGTTTGCATTTGATCCTGAGTTTGGGTGCTATGGTCCAATGGGATATGATGTGGGCAACATAATTGCGAATATGGGATTTGCATTAATGCATGGATTAATAATGATTAAGGATAAAGCTCAAAGAGACACCTTCACGAATTGGGTTTATTCAACGATTCAAGAAATTCCTGATAAATTTATGGAAAAAGTTCGGGTACTCCACTTTGATTTAGTGAAAGATCCCAGCCTAAAGAATGACGCATTTTTTGATTGGTATCTCAGAAATGTAATGGCATATACTGCAGGAACATGTGGGTTAGAGACAATGAGGCGCGTGATTGGAATTGCCAAAGTGAAAGATATTACAAGTATTGAAAATGAAGCGGATCGCGCTTATGTAGAGAAAGCACTCATTATATATGCTAAAAAATGCATTAAATCTCGAGATCAATTTAAATCAGGAAAAGATTATCTTGATGCAATAAATAAGGCAATGGAGCTTGCTAAAGATGGTGGAGTATAAAGAAGCTAAGCTTGTAAATAATATTTAATTAACCTAATTTAAGAAAGATAGTGTCATGAAAAATAAGATCATCATGAGTTTAATATTATTCATATTAATAACGCCTGAGGTGCAAGCACAAGTTCGCTCCATAAATAAGTCTCAAACAAAAGATAGCCCCAAACAGAGAAGTCAGGAAGAAATAGAAAGAGCTCGAGAAATAAATAGGCTTAATGAAAAAGAGCATGAAAGAAAATTGAAACAAGAAGAAAGAGATCGTAAAAAGTTCTACGAAGAAACTGCAAGAGAAGAAGAAAGAAGACGAATAGAAGAAGGCGAGAGGGAGAGCCGCCGATTGGAGTCGGAGCAATTAAGAAAAGAGAGAGAGGATGGAATTAAAGCACGAGAAAGAGAAGAAAGAGAGCTCAAGCAGCGCAAACAAGAAACGGAAGACCGAGCA
>CAZBKP010000060.1:0-8703 GCA_964492525.1 uncultured Cardiobacteriales bacterium | reverse complement strand
TCTCATGCTGGAGCTGCGGGTATGTGGCAATTCATGCCAAGTACAGGACGGCTCTATTTCCCAATGGAAAAAAATACAATCGATGGAAGATTAGATCCTTTTATCGCAGCGAAGGGGGCCGCACGTTATCTTAAAGAGGCACATTCTCGGCTAAATAGCTGGCCTCTTGCATTAACCGCCTATAATCATGGGGTTGGAGGGCTTGTAAGGGCTAAAAACACACATGGTCCTGAGATTGATAAAATTGTTTGGGAATATCAGGGCGATCGATTCAAGTTTGCCTCACGAAACTTTTATGCTGAATTTATTGCTGCAAAAACGATTGCGGAGAATCCTGAAAAATATTTTGGATCGATCCATAAGCGCCCGCAACGACAGGTCGATGCGATTCAGCTATTTGAACCCATGATGCTTAATGAGCTTGTTGCGGTTACAAATCTCTCCGCATCGGAACTAATTCACTTGAATCCTGCGTGGCAACAGAATATCCTTAATAATCGTAAAAAAATTCCTGCAAATATGCAGATTTGGGTTCCGAAAGGAAAGGCAAAACAGTTGCCAAGTCAGTATGGTAATAAGATTTGATCAATAGGACTATTATGAATCCACTACAAAAGTTAAATCAGTTAGGACAAAGCGTTTGGTATGACAATATCGAAAAAGAGATGTTAGTTCCAAAGGGTACGTTACAGTTAATGATCGAAAATGATGATCTTAGAGGGGTGACCTCGAATCCTTCAATCTATGATAAAGCGATTCGAGAAACGCATCATTATGATGAGGCGATTAAATCACTTAAAGGTAAGGTTACAGATTCAAAATCAATCTTTTTTGAATTAGCAACGAAAGATATTCAAATGGCCTGTGATCTATTTAAGCCAGTCTATGAAAGTACTCAAAAAAAAGATGGATATGTAAGTCTTGAAGTCTCTCCCAACCTTGCGTTTGATGCAGTAGGAACGATTAAAGAAGCAAAACAGTTGTGGAGTAAATTAAATCGTAAAAATGCAATGATTAAAGTCCCAGCTACAATTGAAGGGATTGAGGCAATGAAGCATTTAATTGCGGAAGGCATTAATATCAATATGACGCTTATTTTTTCTGTGAAGCGATATATGCGCATTGTGGATGCTTATATTGAAGGACTAGAACTTAGAGTTAAAAATGGCCATGCGATTGACTCTGTTGCTTCCGTTGCGAGTTTTTTCATTTCAAGAATTGATAGCGCGGTCGATCCTCTACTCAAAGAAACCCTTCCTCAATTACAAGGAAAAGTCGCCATCGCCAATGCAAAAAAAGCTTATCAATACTTATTAAAAACGATGGAACGACCTGAATTTAAAGCGCTACAGCGTAGAGGTGCTCAACCACAGAGATTGTTATGGGCCTCTACAGGAACTAAAAATCCTCATTATTCGGATGTTCTATATATGGACTCCTTGATCGGTGAACATACTGTAAATACCGTTCCTCCCGCCACCTATCAAGCCTTTAAAGATCATGGGATGCCAAAGATTACAATAATGGATGAGATGGATCAGGTCGATGCTCTTTTGGAGGATGTTGCAAGTGCAGGGATCTCTCTTGATGAGATCACAAAGACATTGGAAAAGGATGGCATTAGCCAATTTGAAAAAGCATTTTCGACGTTACTTCAAGCGATAGAGCAACGTTTATAAAGTTAATTAAGGGAAAAGAGAAACTATGATTATTCAACCAAAAATTCGTGGATTTATCTGTACAACTGCACACCCAAAGGGATGTGAGGCGCATGTGAATGCACAAATTGAGTATGTGAAGTCCAAACCAAAATTAAAAAATGGTCCTAAAAAAGTATTAGTAATTGGAGCCTCCACAGGTTATGGATTGGCTTCTCGTATCGAAGCTGCCTTTGGTAGCGATGCCGCCACGATCGGAGTTTTTTTTGAAAAACCAGGAACAGAAACCAAACCGGGGACGGCAGGATGGTATAATTCTGCCGCCTTTGATAAAGCTGCTAAAGCTGCGGGGCTATATTCAAAGGGTATTAACGGAGATGCTTTTTCAAATGAGTGTCGCCAGAAAGTGATTGATTGCATTAAAGCAGACTTAGGGGAGGTTGATTTAGTGGTTTATTCACTTGCGTCTCCTGTACGTAAACTTCCTGAAACGGGTGAAGTGGTTCGTTCAGCATTAAAAACAATAGGTGAAGTGTATCGTGCCCCTTCTTTGGATACCAATAAAAATACGATTATCGAGGCTGTTGTTGAGCCTGCAACAGAACAGGAAATTAAAGATACTGTTACGGTTATGGGCGGAGAAGATTGGGAGCTATGGCTCAAAGCACTGGATAAGGCTGGTGTTTTAGCAAAAGGTGCTAAAACGGTCGCATATTCATACATCGGAACGGAAATCACTTGGCCTATGTATTGGCATGGTACGCTTGGAAAAGCGAAGGAAGATGTAGAGCGTGCCTCTAAAAATATTGATGCAATGTTGAGTGAGAAATATGAAGGTGCATCAAATGTTGCGGTTTTAAAATCTGTTGTGACTCAAGCCTCCTCTGCAATACCAGTCATGCCTCTTTATATCTCTGCATCATTTAAAGTGATGAAAGAAAAAGGGTTACATGAAGATTGTATCGAGCAAATCGAACGTTTATTTTCTACATGCATGTATGGAGAAGGGGGTGAAATAGATGACAATCACCGCTACCGCATGGATGATTGGGAACTTAAAGATGACGTTCAATCTGCATGTAAAGAGATTCTTACAACGGTCACAAATGAAACCATTGATGATTTAACAGATTACAAAGGGTATAAAGAGAATTTTGCACGTCTATTTGGATTTGGCATTGCAGGCGTGAATTATGATGACGATGTGAATCCGATTGTTGAATTTGATGTGATGACCCTATAGGAATTGGAATGAAAATTGAACTTTCAAAACCGTTTTATGTAGAAAACCTTTGCATTATCGGGATCGGCTTGATCGGGGGGTCGCTTGCCAAAGCACTTCGTAAAGCGAATGGCGTTGGTAAAATCACTGCCTGTGATGTCAATGAGGATGCCTTAGTAAAAGCAAAAGCACTCGGGGTTGCGGATTATGTAACACCGAATTTAGAAGAGGCTGTTGTGGATGCAGATATCATCATCTTAGCGACTCCCATTACAGAAATGGGGCATATCATGAAAGTGATTATGCCAAAGATTAAAGAAACTGCGATTGTGAGCGATGTGGGCTCAACCAAGGGGTCTGTCATTCGTACCATTACAGATGCGTTGGGCTACCTTCCAAAACGATTTGTACCTGCGCATCCGATTGCAGGTACTGAAAAGCATGGCGTTGAAAATTCTCTTGAAGATTTATATGTGAATCGACGAACTTTGATAATTCCTCACATCAATAATAATCATGAGGCGGTAACAACCTTAACAAAAATGTGGGAAGCGGTGGGGTCGATTGTCGAAGAGATGGGGGTTGTTCACCATGACCAAGTGCTAGCAGCCACATCTCATCTACCGCATCTACTTGCATATAGTACGGTCGATACGTTAGCCAATTTAGATGATCGCGCAGAAATCTTTCGTTTTGCCGCAGGTGGATTTAGAGATTTTACGCGGATTTCCACGTCTAATCCTGATATGTGGGCGGATATCTGCCTTGAGAATAAAGATGCAGTCCTTCAGGTACTGCGGCTATACCAAAAGAAACTTGCCCTAATTGAAGATGCGCTTTCAAAAGAAGATCGTGATACGATCGTAGAAGTATTTGGTCGAGCAAAACACGCAAGAGATAACTTCTATCACGACTAACTACTATACTAATGACGATTACTAAATCTTAAGTAGCACATTGCAGGAACTGAATATCCTGATAAACTATTGATTGAGAATATTTATCAGGATTGTTTAAAACAACAGAGATTTCACTGTTAGAGGAATTGAAATGTCTAGAGTGGTGGATGAAAAAATATTGCGTCATTGGTTTAAAGAGTGTGAATCCTCATGGCCGTCAGAGGATTATCAATTTTTATTGCAATATCAAAATGATCCTAATTTTAAAAAAGGGCTTGAAACCGCTTATTTATTAGAACAGGTCAATTCTGGGAATGTATTAAAAATAACTGCAATTCTCTTTATGCTTGAAATTCCTAAAGAAAAAGTTCCTGAGTGTTATCAAAATTATCTAAGACAACTTTTCTTATTGAAAGAAACAAGTGATCTTTCAAAATCGCAAGCAAGGACGAAAGAAACTCTTAGGAAAATGCTTCTTGCGATTGTAGAAGATGTTCATACGTTAGTGATTATTTTGGCGCATCAAGTTGTCATCATGCGCCATCTTAAAAATGAATCGGATGAAGTTAAGCGAGAAATAGCAAAGCAAACTCGAGATGTATTTGCCCCTTTAGCCAATCGACTAGGATTAGGGCGATTTAAATGGGAGCTTGAAGATGAAGTGCTCCATTATCTAAAGCCTGATGAGTATAAGCAACTTTCTAAAGAGCTCATGGAGAAACGTGGAGATCGGGAGCGTTATATCCAAGCAATTATTCAAGACATTGAATCAATGTTGAAGGCTGAGGAGATCAAAGGCGAAGTCTCTGGGCGTGTTAAACACATCTATAGTATTTGGAAAAAGATGACGACTAAACGCAAAACATTCGATGAGTTATTTGATGTGCGCGCAGTCAGGGTTATTGTCGAGAGCATTTCAGATTGTTACAGAGTGCTCGGAATGGTTCATGAAAAATGGACGCCAATTTCGAAAGAGTTTGATGATTATATTGCCAATCCTAAACCCAATGGCTATCAATCATTACATACCGCGGTTTTAGGGCCGAATAATAAAACAGTGGAAGTACAGATTAGAACAAAAGAGATGCATGAGCATGCTGAGCTTGGCGTTGCGGCACATTGGCACTATAAAGAAAGCGACGCATCTTTAAATCAGCAGGCAAAGTTGAATCGCGTCCGCCAACTGTTAGATCAAGAAGAGCATAGTGAGCCTACAAATGAGCTTTTAGATAAAGATCTCTTTGGAACGAATGTTTATGTGTTGACTCCAAATCAAGAAGCGATTGAGTTGGTTTCAGGTGCTACGCCACTTGATTTTGCGTATCAAATACATACAAATTTGGGGCACCGTTGCCGAGGGGCTAAGGTTAATGGAAAAATTGTCCCCCTTACTTATGTCTTAAATAATGGCGATGTTGTTGAAATTTTAACTGGAAAACATGCTTCTCCAAGTCGTGACTGGTTATCACCGCATTTAGCCTACGTGAAATCGAATCGTACACGCGCTAAAATCAGAACTTGGTTTAAGCAACAAGATCAAGAGAAAAATATCTTAGCGGGTAAGCAGTTGTTAGACCGAGAATTGTCACGTTTAAACTTAAACTTATCTCAAGATGAAATTGCAAAGCTCGTTGCTCGTTTAAATTGTAACTCATTGAATGAACTTCACTCAAATCTAGGTTCAGGTGAAATTACTTTAAATCAGTTACTTTTACGAATTCCAACGCACCTAAATACGATAAAGCAAGATGAAGTGACGACAGATTCATTAGTGCGTCCACAAACGAAATCCAATGGCCAATCAAATGGGATTCAAGTTCGAGGTGTTGGGAATTTACTTGTGCAAATTGCACCGTGTTGCAAACCTGCACCTCCTGATTTGATTGGAGGATTTGTCACAATCGGGAAGGGCGTTACAATTCATCGAAAAGGGTGTTTGAATTTTGTAAATATGTCGGAGCAGTCGCCTGCACGAGTGATCGATGTGGATTGGGATATCGATAGTGAACAGTCTGCACAATCTGAACTCTATATCAAAGCGCATTCACATCCTGATTTATTAAAAGAAGTTCGGGATTTGATTGCCAATGAGAAGCTTAGGACGATTAATGCAAAATCTAATGTTGATGAAGATGAAGAGTGTACCGTATTGAGAATTACACTTGAGTTAAAACATCTTGATCAATTAAGCCGTTTGATTGATCGATTATCACAATTGCCTTATGTTATAGATGTCCATCGTGTATAATTTTGACAGTTTTCAACAATAAAAATCGAATAAGGGAATGACTATGTCACATTTTGAAGCATTAAGGTATTCATTATTTACAAGAATGATGCTTAAAATAGCGAGTTGGCAAGAGCAGAGAGGTCTATGGCTATTAGGTGGGATAACAGCTCTAGTTTTAGATCTTATTGCAGTATTTTTCTTTCAGAGGTATTTAGAATTAGATGCATGTGAGATGTGCGTGTATATCCGTTTTTCTATGATTGTCATTTTTATCTGTGCAATGATCACTTCTATCTATCCAAAAAGCATATTACTCCGATTATTTGGATACTGCACAGTAGTATGGGCGATTATTAAAGGTACATTATGGAGTTGGACTCTGGTTGCCGCTTCCATCCAATATAAAGTGAATCCTTTTGCGAGTACATGTTCCATGACTGAATTGCGATTTCCATTTGGTCTTCCTTTAAATAAATGGATACCAACAGTATTTCAGCCGACAGGAATCTGTGGAGAGGTTGATTGGTCTTTTTTAACACTTAATATGGGTGAGTGGATGCTTGTGATATATGTGGTTTATGCGATCCTTATCACCATTATGATTTTATCGGCAATATATAAATTTCTATTTTTTAAATTTAAATAGAAGAGCTAAAAAGGCATCTTAATTTAGATGTCTTTTTATTAAAATTAAATCCTATTTAGTGTTGATTTGCCATTTCAAGGATACCATCACAGACAAAATCAGGAAGGGATTTGCCGTTAATTGTAACGTCGTTTGTTCCCCCTAAAATATCAACTGTCATTTTAAATACATTGATATAAAGTTTATTTTTGTCAAAAAGGTAACCATCCATAAAACCAGGGATAAAGATTACTTCAACTTCTTCATATGGAAAATTCACCTTTTTGTTAAGTTCTTCAATCTTATGATCTAAATTTAGTTGTTTAATTGGCGTAATAATCATGGAGAGAATTTCAGGATCCTCCGTCATATACATGTTCTTATTCCAAAATTGTCGTTCTTTTAAACAATCGGTATTGAGTTTTTCTTTATTTGAGATGGCTGAAAGAACGGTACGAAAAGCAGAAGGAGAGAATGAATCATCATAAATAATAGAAAGTTCATCAATTTTAGAAAGTTGATCTAAGTAAACATCAGATACCTTTTCTTTTTCTAGAATTGACTGCCAGAAGAAAAGCATGTTTTCGAGAACATTTAAATTAATTTTTACGGATTTAAGCATCGCTACCAACCTCAATAGATAAATAAGAATCATTATATCGACTATTTTCGATATTGATGAGATTTAGGTCATTAAGTGTAGTGTAAATTATTTGCGAATAATTATTCGTATGAAATTTAATTAAAAATGATAATTTATTTCACTTTTAATTAAGTTAAAATAAGCAGTTACTTATTTTATAACGTGAGGATCATAATGGACTCAATGACTTCAAACACAAGTGTTTCTAAAGCATGGATACGCGTCATAACACTCGCATTTGCTGCGTTTGTATTTAATACAACTGAGTTCGTTCCTATTGCACTCTTAACTAACATTGGAGATAGTTTCTCAATGTCGGTCGAAGAAGTTGGAATTATGATCACGATTTATGCTTGGGTTGTTGCCTTGGCATCTTTACCATTGATGTTACTCGTCGGAAATATTGAGCGAAAACGACTGTTAATCATCATCTTTATTATTTTTATAGTGAGTCATTTTGTCTGTTATTTTGCACAAAGTTTTCTAATTTTAATTATTGGTCGGATTGGAATTGCTTTTTCTCATGCAATTTTCTGGTCGATTACAGCAGCGCTTGCTGTTAGAGTTGCACCACTTGGTAAAAAATCACAAGCATTAGGGATCTTAGCAACGGGAAGTGCATTAGCAACGGTACTTGGATTGCCAATTGGACGTGTAATTGGACAATTCACAGAATGGAGAGTGACTTTTTTATGTATTGGAATTGTTGCAACATTGATTCTAATAATATTGATATACACTTTGCCAAAATTACCAAGTAAGAATTCAGGATCATTCTCAAGTATTCCTTTGCTTTTCAAACGCCCCGCACTCGTTGGGATTTTTATGTTGACGGTACTTATCGTAACAGCACACTTTACAGTGTATAGCTACATAGAGCCTTATGCTGAAAATATTGTAAAAATGTTACCTCAATACACTACGTTGTTATTGCTTCTATTTGGTGGGGCAGGAATTGTGGGCAGCGTGATTTTTAGTAAATATAATACGGCTCATCCTGTCCGATTTGTTCCCGTGATTATTACATTAATGGTAATTATTTTATTTACGCTACATTTTGTTAAACACAGTACGACTGGTCTTTATGCACTTTCAATTGTTTGGGGGGCTGTATTTATGTGTGTGGGATTGTGTCTACAAGTTAAAGTGCTTGAGCTCGCATCTGATGCAACCGATATTGCGATGGCAATTTACTCAGGAATTTTTAATATTGGCATTGGTGGTGGTGCATTGGTTGGCAAAATTGTGATTCAAAAACTTTCACTTGGGCAAGTGGGGAATGTTGGGGGAGCGATCGCAGTCATTGCGCTTGGCTTAACACTCTTTATATTTATTAAATATAGAGCGACGTTTGTTGAAAAAGCAGTCTCAAAAGAGGTTGTAACGCATTAAAGAAATACGAATAGAATTGTAAAATACGAATTTA
>CAZBKP010000059.1:0-8704 GCA_964492525.1 uncultured Cardiobacteriales bacterium | reverse complement strand
CTTTTGGTAGCTTTAGCTTCCCCTATCTTGAGGGATTAACCATTGAAGAAGCGATGCACCCCTTAACCTTTATTAGCATGGGGCTTTATGGTAAAAAATTGCTCCCGCAAAACGGCGCGCCTTTACGTCTTGTTGTGCCTTGGAAATATGGCTTTAAGAGCATTAAATCGATTGTAAAAATCACCCTCACAAAACAACAACCTAGAACAACTTGGAATATGAGCGCCCCCCATGAATATGGTTTTTATGCAAATGTAAATCCTAAAGTTAATCACCCAAGATGGTCTCAGGAGAGTGAAAGAATCATTGGCACAGAAGGACTCTTTGGTTCAAAGCGTTGCAATACTGAGCTGTTTAATGGCTATTCAGAAGTCGCAAGTTTGTATAAGGGACTGGATCTCAAAAAGAATTACTAATGAATCGCACTTTAGCATTAAAAATCCTGTGTTGGATCTGCGTGGTCTCACCTCTCATTTGGTTAATCATTAAACTGTTGAGTGGTGGATTAAGTGCAGATCCTGCAAAAGATATTCAACACTTCACAGGACAGATCGCACTGCGAGTCCTATTTGCAACGTTAATCCTCTCTCCTTTAGTCTATTTCTTTAAGTGGAGCCTATTAAACCGGGTCAAACGGCTCTTAGGGCTTGCCTCTTTTTTTTGGGCAACTGCCCATATCGCCAGCTATTTTGTCTTCGAGCTTGGCGGAGATCTCTCGCTCTTTATGGATGAGATTCTAGATCGAAGATATTTACAAATTGGAGCAATAGCTTGGATTGGACTGTTTATCCTTGCGATAACCTCGTTCAAAAAAGCAATTCAGCTTTTAAAGAAACGCTGGAAAAGTATCCATAATACGGTGTATCTCATTTCGGCACTGGTTCTTATTCACTACTATCTTTCCCTTAAATTAAAACAGATTGACCCGATCATTTATGGTATCGCTTTGATATTCTTGTGGTGTATCCATATCTATCGCAATATGAAAAAACGCTCACTCTAAGTTATAATGCTTAAATGCATAAATCAGACTTGGCCGCCTTAAAACGATTGAGAAAAGCGTTGAGTAAAAAACAACAGACTCCGAGCAATCTTAAAAATGACGAGCGTATAGACGACATACGCGATTTCTCATCGTGGATGCAAGATGTCAAACCCCTAAAAAATGATACCGTGTATTTCGCGCCCCCAAGAGCGCCTATAAAGATACGCCCCCCTCTTGTCGAAACGGCAGAAATTCCCAATTACTTTTACATTAGCGAGCCATACGAGGAGGCGCCTAAAACATTTTCAAAAAAGGGTCGGGGCTATAAAGATATTAAAAAGCTGCAACAGTATGCCTATCCGATCATCTCTAATCTAGATCTTCATGGTGAAAAACTTGAAGGATTAGATGAGCTCCTTACCGAATTTTGCCATTACGTCCAATCTAAAGGCGTCTGTGGACGAATTATTCATGGCAGTGGATTGGGGTCTAAAAATGCCATGCCCGTTTTAAAAAACAGAGTCCGCACATGGTTATGTGAATATCCTGATGTGCTTGCCTATGCAGAAGAGAAAAATAATGATGGCTCTGTTTTAATTTTATTAACTAAAATAAAATCTTTTTATAGGAAGTAATATAACGATTGCTATTGTCGGTCTAGTTTTCTTGTTATAATTTGACTCTTTTTCCGAAACTCTAAAAATTATAATGTATAAAGAAGCGACAATTATTCCTAAAACTATCCAGCTTGATCGATGGCTCCTCGTATCAAGTGGGGTGCTATTGTTGATTGGAATGTTAATGGTAACGTCCGCTTCATCCTATATCGCAGAGCGTTATGAGGTGAGTGTATATCATTATAGTATTCGGCAATTAATCTATATAAGTGCTGGTTTGATTGCAGGATTGTTTGCGTTTCGGATTTCTTTGGAGCGTTGGTACCGTTTAACGCCTTTTCTTATTTTTTTGTCGTTTATCATGCTTATTGCAGTATTGATTCCAGGAGTTGGCCGCGAAATTAATGGTGCGATGCGCTGGATTCCTTTAGGAGTAATGAATTTCCAACCTTCAGAAGTTGTTAAGTTATTTGCACTTATCTATATTGCTGGATACTTACAACGGCATAATGAAGAACTCAAGAAACATATGATTACCCTAATAGTACCTCTTTTTGTTTTAGGATTATTAGGAATATTGCTTTTGTTAGAGCCCGATTTTGGCTCGACTTCTGTTCTTATGGCAGTAGGATTGGGAATGATTTTTCTAGCGGGTGTTTCCTTGTGGCGATTTGGAATTGTTATTATGCTAACCGCTGGGATGATGATTGTTGTTTTGTATAGTGCTCCTTACCGTTTAGTACGTCTAAAGACATTCTTAAATCCTTGGGATTATAAATTTGACCAAGGATTTCAATTAATTAATTCATTGATGGCAATTGGACGAGGAAGTTGGTCTGGTGTGGGTATTGGAGAGAGCATTCAAAAATTGGGATACTTGCCAGAAGCACATACGGACTTTATTTTTGCAATTTATGCAGAAGAATTTGGATTGTTAGGCGTTGTTTTTCTATTATTTTTATTTTCAATGTTTTTATCCCGCGCTTTTTTGATCGGACAGCGTGCTGAATTATGTGGTATGCGGTTTGGTTCTTATCTTTGTTATGGTATTGGTCTGTGGGTGGTTGGACAAGCATTTATTAATTTATCTGTGGCAATGGGAAGGCTACCAACTAAAGGATTGACACTTCCTCTGATTAGTTATGGTGGATCAAGCATCATTACGATTATAATTGCAATTGCACTGCTATTTAGGGTGGATATTGACACACAATATGAGATGCAAAAATTGAATAATAGTAGGCAAGTTACTGATGAAACAAAAAGTGAATAATACTATCGTTATTATGGCAGGAGGAACAGGTGGGCATGTTTTTCCTGGACTTGCAGTTGCAGATGCATTTAGATCAAAAGGATTTAATATTCATTGGATGGGTGCTCATGGGATTGAGAAAAAGTTAGTCCCATCTCATGATATCCCGTTATTTTCATTGTCGATTCAGGGCTTGCGCGGAAAAGGTATTGTAGGCTGGTTCAAGCTACCTTTTAACTTATGGCGTGCTGTTCGAGAAGCGATGCAGTTTTTAAAACGCATCCAGCCTTGTTGTGTCATTGGATTTGGTGGATTTGCTTCAGGTCCTGGAGGCATTGCTGCAAAATTACTTAGAATCCCTTTATTCATTCATGAACAAAATGCGGCAGCAGGGCTGACAAACAAAATGCTGTCACACATTAGCAAAATTGTATTTACAGGATTTCCTCTGCCTCAAATAAAACATGCACAATATGTTGGAAATCCAGTTAGAAGCTCACTTTGGAAAATCCCTTCTCCGACTGAACGAATAAAGACAGATGAATCAAACCGTCCTTTAAAATTACTAGTGATTGGTGGATCACAAGGTGCAAGGGCATTGAATCGATTGATTCCTAATATTGCTCATGCAATAAATCGTCCGCTAGAAATATGGCACCAGACAGGTGACAAATTGTATGAAGATGCGAAGTATTCATGGGATGCTGTAAATGAAGTCCCTTATAAGCTTGCCCCTTTTATTGAAAATATGGATGAAGCATATACTTGGGCAGATTTAATTATCTGCCGAGCAGGAGCACTCACGCTCGCGGAGTTAACTGCAGTAGGTTTGGGAAGCATTTTGATACCATTTCCTTATGCTGTAGATGACCATCAAACAAAAAATGCAGCGTATTTAAAAGAAGCGGGTGCAGCCTATCTTTTTTTAGAACAAACACTAGCGTTAGACGATATTGTCGACATTATTGAGAAATTATCCTTCGATCAGTGTCTTGAAATGGCAAATCACGCAAAACAAATTGCAAAACCGAATACAGTTGAAGAAATTGTAACGGCTATCATGGAAAATTGTGGTTTAGACACCACACAAGGAAATGAAAATGAATAAAGTTATAAAACAAAGAAAACTCGGAAGTATGAGAAGGATTCATCGAATCCACTTTATTGGAATTGGTGGGTCAGGAATGTGCGGGATTGCAGAAGTCTCTCTGAACTTGGGATATGAAATTACCGGATCGGATCTTGCACTTTCGGCGACAGTTGAGCACTTGAAATCATTGGGTGCACTTGTGAAAATTGGGCATGATGAACGGTATGTTGAAGGTGCTGATGTCGTCGTCGTATCAACGGCAGTTAAGCAGGACAATCCTGAAGTTGTTGCAGCAAAACGATTACAAATCCCTATTATTCCAAGAGCGCAAATGCTTGCAGAACTCATGCGATTCCGTTATGGAATTGCAATCGCAGGTACACATGGGAAAACTACGACAACCTGTTTACTTGCAAATATTTTGGAAGAAGCAGGGCTTGATCCAACATTTGTTGTGGGTGGCAGGGTAAATAAAGCAAATTCTCAATCTAATGCGCAGCTAGGCGTTGGCGAATATTTTGTTGCAGAAGCAGATGAGTCTGATGCCTCTTTCTTACACTTGAATCCTATGGTTTCTGTGGTGACAAATATTGATAAAGATCACATGAGCACCTACGATGGAGATCTTGGAAAATTGCGTCAGACATTCATCGATTTCTTACATCACTTGCCTTTTTATGGTTTGGCTGTCATGTGTGCAGATAGCGAAGGTGTTAGAGAAATTATTCCTTCAGTTCAAAGACCTATTACGACTTATGGTGAAGCTGAAGATGCGGATTATCGATTAATTTCATATCATTCAGAAGGAATGAAAACGAGCTTTGTGGTAGAAACACCTACTGGAATGAGTGAATATACGGTTGCGCTGCCAGGAAAGCATAGTGTGCTAAATAGTATTGCAACGATCGCAGTTGCTACAGATTTAGGTGTGCCACAAACAGCAATTCGTCGTGGGTTGCAGAAATTTAAAGGCGTTGGGCGCCGTTTTCAATATCATCCTGATGTGCCGTTGGCAAATGGAGGTGTTGCTTCTGTTATGGAAGATTATGGGCATCATCCAACAGAAATTAGAAGCGTACTTAATGCGTTAACTGAAGCATATCCGGACAGAAGAATTGTATTAGTATTCCAACCTCATCGCTATTCTCGCACAGAAGAGCTTTTTCAAGAGTTTGTTGATGTTCTAAAAGATCATGAAGATATTATTTTGACTGATATTTATCCTGCAGGCGAAAAGCCAATAGAAGGGATTTCAACAGAAACATTATTGCATGCAGTTGAAAAAGCTTCAGGCAATAAACATCATTATGCACCCTCTATCCATGATGTTCGTAGTGTTTATAAAACAATAGCTAAAGATGATGATCTTGTTATTATGATGGGGGCCGGAAGTATTGGCTCAATAGCTGCGAATTTCTATAAAGGAGAGCCATTATAATGAACGATGCATCCCCTAGAACCTCTAAAGATTATGGCAAAGTCGCTGTGTTATACGGCGGAGATTCTTCTGAAAGACAAGTCTCAATTTGGTCAGGAGAAGCAGTACATGCCGCACTCCTTTCTAAAAATATCGATGCACATCTTGTCGATCCATCTAATGTAGATATTACAACGTATCTCATCGATCAGAAATTTGATCGAGTTTTCAATATTCTCCATGGAGGAAAAGGAGAAGATGGTACGATTCAGGCCGTCATGGACTATTTAAATATCCCCTATACGGGAAGCGGTGTGCTTGGTTCATCTATTGGGATGAATAAAGTTAAAAGCAAACTCTTGTGGCATGGCGCGAATATTCCTGTTCTTGCTACATTTCCACTTTTAACAGAAATAGATGTCTTATCTCTGATGAAAACAGAAGATATTTTTCCATTAGCAGTAAAGCCTAGTCATGATGGCTCGAGCGTAGGTGTCAGCAAAGTATCGCACCCCAAAGATCTTTTCAATGCTTGGAAAATCGCAGGAGGAGAAAAAGGAGAGGTATTTGCAGAGCGTTGGATCGAAGGAAAAGGAGAATATACCTGTGGAATTCTAGATGGAAAAGCGCTCCCAATCATTCGAATGGAAACAGATCTTGAATTTTATGACTTTGATGCAAAATATTTGAGAGATGATACGCGATACTACTGTCCAAGTGGATTGGCAGAGGATGAAGAAAAAAGATTTCAATCTATCTGTGAGCGAGCATTTACACTTATCGGATGTCATGGTTGGGGACGCGTTGACTTTGTACTTGACCAAAAGGGAGATATTTGGATTTTAGAAGTGAATACAAATCCAGGTATGACAAGTCACTCTCTTGTGCCGATGGCGGCCAAAGAAGTTGGAATAGATTATGCAACTTTATGTTGTAAGGTCTTAGATACCTCTTTTAATTGTTAAATATCTTAGTGAATCATGGCAAAAAAGACAGCCCAACCGATTAGTTGGAAACGAAAAGAGAGACGAGGCGTTAAGGTCAAAAAGCCGATTCCTTGGGGTAAACTCATTCGTTCTTTTTTTGTTAAATTAAGGTTGTTAATAGGGCTTTCTGCAATGTCATTATTAATTGCTTCTCCTTATTTAGCTTGGCGATATTTGGAAGAAAATCCTGTTTTTAAAATTGAACGTGTTGTTGTAAAGTCAAAAGTGAAGTATTTATCGGCAAATGATATTCAGCAATTAACTAAAAGTGCATTGCAACAAAATTTTGTGAGTTTTGATGTTGCACAATATCGTGATGATATCAGTCGTTTTCCATGGATAAAATCTGTGAGTGTGACAAGGCATTGGTTCTCGGAATTAGAAGTAGATATTGAAGAAAGAATTCCTATTGCAGTTTTAAATGGTGGAAAGCTTGTGGATGTTAATGGAAATTTATACGATTCTGCAGGTATAAAAGTCGATGGATTGGTAGATTTATTAGTTGATGAAAATAATTTGCCGAAAGTGCTAGAGTATAAAGATAAAATTGTATCAATGATGAAATTGATAAATATTAATTTAGAAGCGATTTCTCTTGATTATAGAGGGTCGTGGTCTCTTTTTTTTCATAATAGAGTAGAGATTATTCTAGGAACGGATGATATAGAGGAACGATTAAAAACGTTTGTAAATCATTACAAGGAATCGATCGAAGAAAAAATAGATAATATTATCTCTATTGATTTCCGTTATAATCATGGATACGCTGTTAAATGGAAAGATAAATAGGTAGGCATTCTCGCTATGGCAGAAAGTAATGAAAACCCCCTAATTGTAGGGTTGGAAGTTGGAAATAGTAAAGTTGTTTCTATAATTGCAGAGTTGCAAAATGAACATCTATATGTTCGTGGTGTTGGTGTATTTCCTTCGCAAGGCGTTAGCAAAGGTGTAGTCACGAATATTGAAGCAATTGTAGATGTGATCGGGAAATCAATAAAACATTTGGAGCAAAGTGCGGATTGCAATATTTATTCTCTAACAACTTCTATTTCAGGGCAGCATATTGAAGGTGATTTTTCTCATGGAATGGTGCCTATCCCGCGAAGAGAAGTAACACTTGCTGATAAATTAGATGTTATCGAAAAAGCCGGAATAATTCCAATTTCTGAAGATCGGATGGTACTTCATATTCTTCCACAAGAGTATATGATTGATAATCAAGGTGGGATTGAGAATCCTGTTGGTATGAGCGGCGTTCGATTAGAAACGAGTGCATATGTGATTTCATGTGCCAAAAATGCAGTACAAAATCTTAATAAATGTATCGGTCGTTGTGGTGTCTCTGTTGATCAATATATCTATCATGGTTTGTCATCTGGAGTTTCTGTTGCGACACAAGATGAGAAGAAACTAGGTGTATGTGTGGTTGATATCGGGAGTGGTACAACCGATTTAACTGTTTATATCGATGGTGCGGTTGTTTATATTTTTTCGTTTCCAATTGCGGGAGATATTGTCACAAACGATATTGCCTATGGTGAGCGATTAACAACAGATCTTGCTGAATATGTGAAACTAAATGATGGATGTTGTCAGCCTGATCCAAGTCTTGCAGATAAATATATTGCGGTTCCAACTTTTAGTAATCAGACGAAACAAATTTCAAAATTTAATCTTGCTAAAATTATGGAAGCTCGATATACGGATATTTTTGAATTAATTAAGCGCAAACTAAAAGAAGAACGTTTATTGTATCGTCTAGGTGCGGGAATTATCTTAACAGGGGGCGGAGCACTAGCAAAAGATATTATTCCTTTAGCAGAAGAGGTTTTAGATATGCAAGTTAGAGTGGGCTATCCAAAAAATGTTCATGGATTTGAAGAGGTTTTGAATGATCCTAAGTTTTCAAATATTGTTGGACTCATGCTTGTACAGAATGATAGTAACTTCCAAAAGAGTGCTAAAGATGAACCTATTTCAAAAGAAGGTTGGTTTGGTGGTTTGTTAAAAACAGTCAAACGATATTTTTAATTAATAAATACATAATTATTTGTTATAATGAGTGATCAATCAGTTTTTATTGCGGGGTTTTGATAAATGCCAGTTTTTGAATTACACCAAGATTTTGAAGACCAAAAGCCAATCATAAAGATCATAGGCGTTGGTGGTGCGGGTGGTAATGCGGTTACGCATATGGTGGAATCAGGTTTAAAAGGCGTACACTTTCTATCTGCAAATACCGATGCACAAGCATTGAAGAAGACCAAGGCAGAAGTGATGATTCAACTTGGAACATCTTTAACTAAAGGGCTTGGTGCAGGTGCAAATCCAGAAGTGGGTCGTCAGGCGGCTCTTGA
>CAZBKP010000058.1:0-8763 GCA_964492525.1 uncultured Cardiobacteriales bacterium | reverse complement strand
CAATGCCATAATTACAGGTCCAACAAATAAACCTATAATTCCCATAGTCTGTAAGCCACCTACCAACCCAAAGAAAGTAGGTAAAAAAGGGAGTTTTGCAGGCCCCCCCACAAGTTTTGGACGAATCGTTTTATCAACCACAAACAACTGAACAGTCCCCCAACAAAATAGAAAAACTCCATTTCCAACATGTCCACTCCCCACTAAATAGAGAGATACCATCGTCATTGACATTGGGGCCCCTCCAGGAATTAATGCGAATATTCCAGTAATGATTGCAAGTGTCAGATGCGAAGGTGCACCAACCAAATAATAGATAATACCAAAGACAACACCTTCTCCTATCGCAATAATCACCATACCACTCACGGTTGCCCGTATCATCACAGGAACAACACCTGCAATCCGTTCCCAACGATCAAGAAACAGATAGTGACCTACTTTATTAATCTGTGCAGAAAAAATACGCCCGTCTTTATATAAAAAGAATAAGATGATAAGAATAAATAGTAACATAAACGAAATACTTACAATCTGCCTTCCAAGGGATAGGATATAATTTGCAAATCCGGTTACTCTTTGTAACCCTGCTAATTGCAGTATTTCATTGAGCCCCCCCTCTTTCCCTAAAAATTCAATCCAATATTCGTTTAAAGAATCGCCAACTAGAGGTAAATTTTTAATCCATTCTGGTGTTGTACCACCATACTTATTTAATATCATCAATGAATTAAATAATGATTTTGCTTCAAAGATCAAATAGTGTGTCAAAATCAGTATAGGAAGAACAATAATCAGTGCAATAAAAATAATAGCAATGGTTGCGGAAAGTGCATTTTTCTCCTTACATTTTTGCCAAAGCTCTGTATAAGTTGGCCAAGTTACAATTGCGATAATTAATGCACCTAGTAATGGGGCTAAAAATTGATGAAAAAAATAAACCCCAATAGCGATCAGAGTAATAATCATCCATCGACCAATAGGATGATACGTTAATGGCTTCATTGGGGTTTCTCCACTTAACAATATAAATTAAAGATGCTGAACAGAAAGAATTTCATACTCTCGTATTCCGCCAGGTGTCGATATTTTCACTTCATCACCCTCTTCTTTTCCAATTAGCGCTCTAGCAATAGGGGATGTGATCGACAAA
The DNA here is from genome assembly GCA_964492525.1 of uncultured Cardiobacteriales bacterium. Taxonomy (GTDB): domain Bacteria; phylum Pseudomonadota; class Gammaproteobacteria; order Cardiobacteriales; family Wohlfahrtiimonadaceae; genus Wohlfahrtiimonas. The sequence continues at coordinate 7,610 of CAZBKP010000058.1, read as the reverse complement.
CATCCTTTTTTAACATCTGCTTCATGTTCGCCCACAATTTTATAGATCACTTCTTGCTCTGTTTCATTGTCTAATAATGTAATGGTTGAACCAAATATCACTTTCCCCGTATATGGAATTGTTTTTACATCAATAATCTGTGCATTCGATAAGCGATATTCATAATCCGCAATTCGCCCCTCAACAAAGCTCTGCTGTTCACGAGCCGCATGATATTCTGCATTTTCTTTTAGGTCACCATGCTCCCTAGCTGTTGCTATATCTTCTATAATCTTAGGGCGCTGAACCAATTTTAAATCATTTAATTCATTTCTAAGCGCTTCAGCACCCTCAACTGTCATTGGAAACTTTTCCATTCTTTACCACCATCCTTTATTTTTCATTGATACCCAAGGTTCTTGAGGAGGCAATGGTTTATCTTTTTGTAACAATTCAATGGATATATCATCGGGAGATCTAAAAAAAGCCATATATCCATCTCTAGGTGGAACATTGATCTCTATTCCTGCATCCATTGCTTTTTGACATATCTCGTAGATATTGTCGACTTCAAATGCAAGATGCCCAAAAGCTCTACCAATACCATAATCCTCGTCAGAATCCCAATTATAGGTTAACTCCACTTCAGCCCCTGAGGGATCATTTGGATACCCTAAATAAATGAGTGAGCACTCCCACTCTGGAAATTCTTTGCGCTTTGTCTCAACTAAACCTAAAATATTTTTATAAAAAGAGAGGGATCGATCTAAATCTTTTACTCTAACCATAGTATGTAAAAAGCGCATTTCAAACTCCTTTTTAAAAAATTAAAGGGAATATTTTCCAATAGACCCTTTAATTGTAACGATATCTATCTCTAAAAGAAATGAATCATTCGATTTTTTTACTGTGCAACGATAACCTGAGCGGCTCTCAATAGTCGGTCATTCAATAAATAACCATTTTGCATCACTTTCACAACCGTATTTGAAGGCTCACCCGTATTTGGCAACATCGTGATTGCTTGATGATATTCGGGATTAAGTGGCTTACCTAATGCATCAACTTGCTTTACTCCAAACTTTTCGCATGCATTCAAAAGCATTCTATACGTTAACTCTGACCCTTCTTTAAATTTCTGAAGTTCTTCTGATAATACCCCTTGCTCATTTAATGCATTAATCTCTAGCTCTAGCGCATCAATACATGGGAGCAACTCTTTTACAAACTTTTCCAAGGCAAATTTATGTGCATTTGCAAGATCAAGCTCTGTTCTACGCCGTAAATTTTTCATATCCGCTTCAGAAACAAGTAATCTCTGAAAAATTGCTTCTTTCTCTTGGCGTACAGCGTCTAATTCAATTCTTATTGCCTCAATACTCTCTTCTGAGTTTTCGACAATCTCTTCTAACAACTCTTCTGTAACCATATCTTTCTCTAATGAATCAGCCATAGCTTCATTTTTTTCAATTTTATCATCCATACTCATCACTTTACCTTCTATTCAAAATTAAACATGATATATATGCGGACGACCTAGCCAATTTTCAAGTTACTCATCATCCCATTCTTCTAAACCATCTAACTCATACTCTTTCTCGAGTTGCCTTAAAAGCCTCTTCTCTTCGCGCTTAGATTCAATATCTCTCCACGCTTGAGACTGTATTGGCTTTTCTTCAGGAATCTCCTCTTCTTCAACTAACTCTTCATCATCTAAAATATCATCATCCTCAAAATCTGTTTTCATAGTGACTCCTTATTCTTTTTTTGATTCATTTTAGATTTAGCCTTATATATGATTTGACATTTTTTGCAAGGTATTTCAACAATAAAAATATAATTTATTTATAAATCAATATATTAAATTCATTTGTTTTTTAAAAAATTGTATGTATCTTTCATCTATCTTTTGTACAATAGGACTCCCTAAATTGGATACATAATTAATGACTAAACATGCAGATTTTTGGTCAACCATCAATAATGTAATTGATATTGATAGCGTCTCCTCACAACAAAAACATCAAATAACGCAACTTATTGAGGCATCTCCTTGGGCTAAACAACTCATTCAAAATCACCCATTCTACTTATTAAAATGGCAAGCAGGTGATTGGAATACTCATTTAGTATTACAAGACATTGAAACAGCATCTTATGATGAACACACTGAACTAAGTCGTTTACGAAAGATAAGAAATCAGTTTTTACTCCACATTGCCTATCGAGATATTAATGAATTAGATGACATTCTTATAATAGATCAGTCACTTTCAAATCTAGCTGAATACTTATGCCAGAGCGCACTTAAAAGTGCTTTTTCGATTGTTATTAAAGATAACCCTAATGTGCCAGAAACGATAGAAAACGCGATATACCTCATCGCTATGGGAAAATTAGGTGGAAAGGAGCTGAATTTTTCATCAGATATTGACCTCATCATTGGTTATGACGAACAATTACTGCAAAATATTCCTAGCATTGATTACAATCTCTTTTTCCATAAAGTTGCACGAAAATTCGTCCATCTTTTACATGCAAATACATCAGAAGGATTTGTCTATCGTGTTGACTTAAGATTGAGACCTTTTGGCTCAAGTGGCCCCATTATTCTTTCTACAATGTCCATGGTTAATTATTACTATCAATATGGAAGAGATTGGGAACGATATGCATTTATAAAAGCACGTCCCATTGCAGGAAATCTAAAAATCGGAAACGATTTTCTAAATCAAATAAATGCATTTATTTATAGAAAGTCAAAAGATTATACACTTATTGATGCGCTAAAATCTATCAAAGTTATGATTCAAAAAGAGATCATAGCAAATAACAACGTCGGAAATATTAAGCTTGGAGATGGGGGAATCCGAGAAATTGAATTTATCGTCCAGTCATTTCAGTTGATATATGGGGGGCAATTAAAAAAATTACAATCTACAGAATTGGTTCCGACTTTGCATCTTTTACAAGATAAATTTTTATCAAAAGATATTGTTCAATCACTCTGCGAAGCCTACTGTTTCTATAGAAAAATAGAAAATAGGCTCCAGTTAGTTCATGATACACAAACCCATAATCTTCCAAATACAGTAGAAGAACAGAAACGATTATTAGCAACAATGGGATTTACCGATTGGTCATCTTTTATAAATAAGATGATGATTTATCAGACTATTGTACATGAGCAGTTTGAGAATATTTTTGGTGTTTTAAACTACCAAGATAATGACAATGAATTCACTTCTCTTCTCAGATTTTTTAATCAGCCTAGAGAAGCGGTTGATTTTAAACGTTGGTTAGACCAAGAAGAAATTACCGATAGTGAACAAAACTCATATTTATTATGGAATTTTCAAAAGAATACATTTTTAACACTTTCTGAGAATCAACAAAAAGAGATTGTATTCATCCTGTTGCATGCTTTTCACTATTTACAAAAGAAAGAAGAAACCAATGCCCAAACCGTCAACCTTTTTTTAGATATTTTAAGTAGTATTGGTGAATATTCTGACTATATCAGTTGGCTATTTCACCATAATCCAGCCCTTCTTCTAATATTAGAATTATGCTGTAATGCACCATGGTTAAGTCGATATCTGGCAAGACATCCTATGCTGTTTTCAGAACTAATGAATAGTTATGAGGATATTAAGACTCTCAATCTCAAGCAGTTGCCCAAACTTTTAAATATCTCTCTTGAAAATGCAAAATCAGAAGCAGATAAACTCAATCAGCTAAGAAGCTTTCTCCATACAAATATATTAAAAATAGCCATGGCTGATTTTTCCGGAAAGATGCCACTTATGGTTGTAAGTGATTATCTTTCTGAACTTGCAGAGATTCTTTTAAATAAAATATTACGAATGGCTTGGCAAGAGTTAGCAACAAAACACGGTCAACCGACATCTGCAATACATAAAAATGGTCGACCTGATTTTATCATTGTCGCCTATGGAAAACTTGGGGGTTTGGAGCTTGGATATCAGTCAGATCTCGATATCATATTTTTACACGATGCGGATGACAACGGAAATACTGATGGAGAAGCAACCATTGGAAATGGTGAATTCTTTTTAAAACTCGCACAGCGAATTATTTTTTATCTGACAAATCCAACAAGCACAGGGGTTCTTTACGATGTTGATATGCGTTTACGCCCTAGTGGTACTGCTGGATTATTAGTCTCAAGTTTCGAACGTTTTAAAAACTATCAAACTAATGATGCTTGGATTTGGGAACATCAGGCTCTGATTCGTGCTAGAGCTATTACAGGAAGTCAAACCTTAACAAATGCATTTAATCAATTCAGACGTGAAATATTAACTCGAAAACGCAGTTTGCCTCATCTTAGACAAGAAATCATAAAAATGAGAGAAAAAATGAGTAGGCAACATATTAAATTTCAAACACCCACAGAACAGTTAAAACATGGTCCCGGTGGTGTGATTGATATTGAGTTTCTTGTTCAATATCTCGTCCTATCTCATGCTCATCACGAGCCACTTCTCGTGCGCTTTACCGACAATATTCGCCAACTTGCCGCCCTTGAAGCATTAGGCCGTTTATCGTCATGGGAAGCCATGATATTAAGGGATACCTATCGGGAAATTAGAAAAATACAACATTATGCACATCTTTCTGAAAAAAAGGCGATCCCATTATCGGAGGTATTGGTGGATAAAATGAAAATTATTAAAGAGATTTATAATAAGGTCTTTGGATTAAACCCGAAGAATTAACAGAATTGAATAAATTTCCTATTCCCCACTTTTTTTCAACTCTGCTTCATAAGCTTCCCATGCTGCAAGCTCATCAGCATCCATATTGCTATTAATCTCATCAGGAGAGATAAAAAAGTAAATCCAACGCTCGCCTGAAAGGTTTTCAATTTCTACTAATCGTTCAGCATTTATCCTCGGCAACAAAGGATAATCAAAACCATCTCGGTCATTTCGGCAAATTGCCAATTCTCCAGTACCCAATTGCTTTCTTTGTTGTTCTGTCACTTTTACATAGCGAATTTTTTTTCCATCAGAACTAAAGTTGAACGTATCTAATGCGCTTTTATCGTTTACTCTTTTTTCATCAATAATTCTTCGGGCTTCTATTCTCAAAGCTTTTTTATTATTCGCTTGTTGAACTTTTTGGTTTGCCTCTTGAGCTTTTAACTTTTTTTCTTGCTCAGATGCTTCAATAAGTTGCTTTGTCTGTTTTTTTTCATAATCAATTTCAGCACGTATCTGCTTATCTTTATGCGCTAAATGTGAACGTTTCTTCTGCTCTTTCTCAACAGATTTTACTTTGTCTTTTGAAACAAGTCCTGCTTTTAAAAGCTGATCTTTCAAAGATGCCATAATCATTCACCTCAGTTTTATAATAAAACCCGACAGCGGATTGTACCTTCAATCCCTTGCATTTCTGATTGCAAATGCCAAATATCCTCTTCTTTACCAGTAATATCCAATACAACATAACCAATCTCTCCCGAGGTTTGAAGATATTGTGCATCAATATTCATATCGTAATTTGCAATCAAATTGGAAATTGTTCTGATTACTCCTGGAATATTTTTATGTACATGTAAAATACGATGGCTGTTGGGGTTCATTGGCAATGAAACTTCAGGGAAATTAACTGCAGAAATTGTCGAGCCATTATCTGAATATTTTACAAGTTTCACAGCAACTTCTTGGGCAATATTCTCTTGTGCTTCCATTGTAGACCCACCAACATGAGGTGTTAATATTACGTTTGTAAAACCACGTAAGGGTGAAATAAATTCATCTTGATTAGATTTAGGTTCTGTAGGAAAAACGTCTATTGCAGCGCCTGATAACTGTTTATCTCTAATTAAATTTGCGACAGCATCTAAATCTACAACTGTTCCGCGAGAGGCGTTAATTAAAACAGAACCCTTTTTCATATATCCAAGCATCTGACTATTCATCATATTTTGTGTTGATGCATCCTCAGGAACATGAAGTGTTACAATATCAGATTGTTCTAAAAGCATTTTCAAAGAGGGAACAACTTCTGCATTCCCAAGCGCTAATTTTGTTTCTATATCATAGAAAATCACACGCATCCCAAAACTTTCAGCAAGAATTCCCACTTGAGTTCCTATATGTCCATATCCTACGATTCCAAGTGTTTTTCCTCGGACTTCATGAGAGCCTTCTGCTGATTTCAACCAACCACCATTATGGCAAGCGGTGCTCTTATTTGGAATATCTCTCAATAACATGATCATCTCAGCGATGACTAACTCAGCAACTGAACGGGTATTGGAATATGGCGCATTAAAAACTGGAATTGCACGTCTTTGAGTTGCATTCAAATCAACTTGGTTGGTTCCAATACAAAAACATCCAATTGCAAATAATTTGGGTGCTGCGACGAGCACTTGTTCTGTGATTTGAGTTCTAGAACGAATGCCAATAATATGTGCATCTGAAACAGCATGAATCAAATCATCGCCCTCTAGAGCCTTAGCATAAGTCACAATATTGTCATACCCTTTACTATACAGGTAATCAACCGCTAAAGGATGAATGCCTTCAAACAATACAATTTTAATTTTTTCTTTTGCAAGTGAATACATATTAACACCTCTCCTAATTACAATTAACCATGCATAGAAATAAAGTGTTTTAGTTCATCTGCATTCACATCCATAACTTCAAAACGTTGAGGTAACGCTTCTATCTCTTTTTGGAGCGCTGAGCATCCTCCTCCAATAGCCTCTTGAACCGTTTTGCTGAATTTTATTGGCTTCGCTGTTTCTAGAAAGAGGAGTGGGATACCTTCAGACTTATGTTGACGACCGACATAAATACCATCTGCAGTATGTGGGTCTATTTCAATTGCATTTTTTTCATAAACAGATCGAATTGTTTCAACCCTATTTTTATGAAGACTATGCCCTGTTTTTATACCCCAAGAATCTCTTTGACTCCAAATAGGATCTTTGCTCAAATCAAAGAACCCTTTTTCATCAATCTCTTTCCATAAGATCTGTGTTTTTTCCGCACCAACTAATAAATAGATAAAACGTTCAAAATTACTCGCTTTTCCGATATCCATAGAAGGACTTGAGGTCAAATGCACATCTTTTGAAATACGTGGTCGATAGACGCCTGTCTTAAAGAACTCATCTAAAACATTATTCTCATTTGTTGCGAGAATAAGGTGACGAATAGGTAATCCCATTGCTCTAGCGTATATTCCTGCAAAAATATTGCCAAAATTACCAGAAGGAACCACAAAATCGACTAAATCACCAATTGTCTTAACAGAAGAAAGATACGCTTTAAAATAATAAACAATCTGTGCGAGAATTCTTGCCCAATTGATCGAATTAACTGCACCCAAATGATAGCGCTCTTTAAAAGACTGATCATTATTTAGCATCTTAACAAGATCTTGACAGTCATCAAACACTCCACGAATCGCTATATTAAAAATATTTTGATCCATAACAGAATACATTTGTGCCGCTTGAAATGGACTCATACGTTCAAAAGGGCTTAACATAAATACATTAATTCTTGGTTTTCCTTTCATTGCATGAATTGCACTCGATCCTGTATCCCCAGAAGTTGCTCCTAGTATGTTAATATGCTCATTCT
>CAZBKP010000057.1:0-8818 GCA_964492525.1 uncultured Cardiobacteriales bacterium | reverse complement strand
CGACCGCAGCATCAGGGATATCAAAAAATATAATACGTTCTATATTTGAAAGGTTGACGGTATCGATCGCATTTTCAGGTAATAAAATATTTGAAACTTCATTATTATCAAAGCGAGAAATAATCTTTTCTTTAGCTTCATCCGAGAGATTGATGTGTAGAATTCTTGAGCGAACTCGACCTTGGTATAAATACTCTTCTAATCGATGCGCATTATGTCGAGTTCTCGTAACGATTAGGGTTCGTTTTGGATCTTTTTTGAGAAGATTCCTTAAATAGGCACGTTTAAAGTTTCTATCTAATAGAATAATTTCATTTGTATATTCTTTCTCTACAATTAACGTCTGATTATCACTTTGTTTTTTTACAGTGGGTTGATGATTTTTTGAAGGGGGGGTTATGGTATGAGTATGTGTTAAAGAAAATGTAAATGGAGCAAAAACAGTATCAGGAGGGAGAGATTTACAATATTCAACTACGGATGCGTTTTGAGCAAGAGAAAGTTTTTGATCAATAAAACAGAAGTCAATGTTTGTAATGTTTTTAGCACAATGATCTGTTAATTGATAGTTAATGGAAGGAATGATTTGTATTCTTTTACTTGAATGCTTGGTAGAGGGCATTAAAATTTCACATTCGTTGCTATTTTTTGAAATTAACTCAATTAATATCGATAAATCAAATGCAGATGATATTGAGTGTGTAATAAAAATAGCGGAATGTTTTTTTGTTTTGATTATAGGCTCAATTATGTCTATGAGCTTTGAAAACATCACTGGCTTAATGTCTATATTTTCATTAAGTAAAGAATGAAGTTTATTATTTTTTGATAAATCTTGAGGTAAAGCTGGATCAATAGTCGCTTTCATCATATGGTTCAGTTATATCTTCTATATAAAATTAATAATATCTAGTAGTAAGCGCATATATGCGGAATGAAAGCACCTTTATCCTTTTCTTTTGAAAGAAGGGTTATGTGTGTACATCGAGTGCTACTAGACGAGACGCAATATATCATAAACACTTTGAATTTGCCAAATACTTCACTTAAAAACACATAAAAATTGTATAATACTTCAAATTGAATTTTCAGATTAAGGTAAGCACTATGAAAAAAATCTTGAGTTGGATAAATTTACTCATATATTTAAGTCTAATTTTTCTGTTTTTGGCTTTTTTATATGTGAACAAAGGTGTTGTAGTTCCTGTTGACTATTTATTATCAATAAATAAAGAAATGCCCTTATCTTCTCTGATTTTTTCTGTTTTTATTGCAGGCGCTTGTTTCGGGCTTCTAGTGAGTTGGTTCTTAGGGCTGAGATCATATTGGAAAAACTTACGCCGCAATAAGGAGCTTCGCTCTGTCAAAAAAGATCTTGAAACACTTCAAGAAAACATCAAACTCTAATTATTATCAAATATGTTTGAATATATTTGGATATTGTTGCCGCTAGGCTTAATTATTGGTTGGTTTGCTGCTAAATTAGATTTATCTCGTAAGCAAAAATTATATCAATATTTGAGTTTGCGCTATTTCCTTGAGAACGAGAAAAAAAAGAGCTCCGTTGATGCACTCTCTGTACTTCCTTTAAATTCAGAAGATGAGGGTGTCAATTTTACACTTTTATTAGGTGATGCCTTTCGTCGTCGTGGAGAGATAGATAAGGCGATAGAGCTTCATGAGTTTGTACTCACTTCTGAAGATATTGATCCCCAATTGAAGCCCAAAATAATCAACTCTCTTTCAGAAGATTATATGGCGGGTGGTTTTTTGGATCGTTCAGAAGAAACGTTACGTAAATTGCTAATGTATGATGATTATAAAAATGATGCCGCAATTAAATTAGCTCAGTTATTTAAGCAACAACAAGATTGGCTTCAAGCGGTTGGAATGTATGAGCGAGTTGATCATTATCAAGATCTATATGCAGAAGAAGTCGCCCATCTCTATTGTGAGTTATCTGAAAAAGCGATCGAAGAGAAGGATGATAAAGCTCTGTTCTGGGCGGATGAAGCTTTAAAAATAGTACCTATTCATGCAAGAGCACATTTGATTAAGTCTTATATTGCATTTCATCAAAAAGATTTTATTAAAACGATTGAGTATCTTAAAAGTATAGAGTTAAACCAACGTCATTTAGTGCCTATTATCTTACCTATTATGTATCAGTCAATGAATCAACTTGATGCTGATTTATTTGAAGAGTGGTTAACATTAAATTTAAAGGCTGAAAAAGTTCATTTTAAGCTTCATTTATGGCAAGCCCATCTTCTTGTTTTGCACAAATCTATACAAGAAGGGGTTAATTATTTAAAAATAGTGTTAGAAAAACATCATAATCTCATGGGGATTATTCTTTTAAATAAATTACAAGAAATAAAATTAACTTCAGAAAAAGAACCATATATTTTATATGATCATATTTTTAACTCTTTATTTGATCATTATACTCAATTTAGATGTGAAAAGTGCGGCTTTGTTTCTACTGCATTACAGTGGAACTGCCCAAGCTGTTTGAGTTGGAATACAATTGCCCCTGTTTCTGATATTATAGCGCTCCGTAAATAATGAAATCTAACGAGGAAATATGTCTCCTATAATCGTTGCATGTGATGTCGCTTCTGAACGAGAAATCCTTAATTTGGTTGATTCACTTGATCCTAAATTATGTCGTCTAAAAGTAGGTAAAGAGTTGTTCACGTTTATGGGGCCTAAAGTTGTAGAGTTGATCCAAAAAAAAGGGTTTGATCTCTTTTTAGATCTTAAATTTCATGATATTCCAAATACTGTTGCTAATGCAGTGAGAATGGCTGCGGAATTAGGTGTTTGGATGGTGAATGTGCATGCTTTGGGTGGGCAAAAGATGATGGATGCAGCCAAAAATAGTCTCATAAATTTTAAACAGCCTCCATTACTGATTGCAGTAACACTTCTTACGAGTATGAGCGAGGATATGGCTCATGAAGTTGGGTTGCAAGGGAGTAAAAATGAAATTGTGTCTCGTTTGACTCAACTTGTTTTAGCATCAGGATTAGATGGTGTTGTATGCTCTGCAAATGAAGCAAAATTAGTGGGGGCTCAAACACAAAATAGATTAATGACGGTATGCCCAGGAATCCGTCTTGATGCATCCGTTAAAAATGATGACCAGACACGTATAATGACCCCTAAAACTGCACTTGAAGAAGGTGCTACTTATTTGGTTATTGGGCGCCCGATTACACAAGCTGAAGATCCAAGTGAAGCGCTAAATTATATTATTTCAACAATTCAGTAAGAGAAGGAGAACCCAAATGATGACGAAAGATGAGGTCAAAAAAAGAATTATGTCTTCGGTTCAGTGTGATTATATTGATGTACAAGGCGATGATGGACGTCATTTTAATGCCACTATCGTGAGTAAAGAATTTGATGGGATTGGGATGTTGAAACAGCATAAGCTTATTTATTCTGCTTTAGGGGATGCAATGAAAAATGACGAAATTCACGCACTCTCATTGAAAACGTATACACCTGAGGCATGGGAGCGCAATCATGCAAAATAGTAATGAGCATGTTGAAAAAATTGTTATTGAAGGAAATGGTCCATTAAAAGGTGACGTGCAAGCAAGTGGTGCTAAAAATGCAGTTTTGCCTATTTTGGCAGCGACAATATTGGCATCAGAACCTGTTATTCTTCATAATGTCCCTAATCTTCAAGATGTTATAATCCTTATTGATCTTCTTAGATCTTTGGGAGCAAAGGTTACGCATGACAATCATACAGTGATTGTTGATCCGACAGGGATTAATAATCTTAGAGCGAGTCATGATTTGGTAAAACTCATGCGTGCATCTATTTTGGTGCTGGGTCCCCTGTTAAGCCGATTTGGAGAAGCAGAAGTTTCTTTACCTGGAGGTTGTGCAATAGGTAGTCGTCCCGTTGATCAGCATCTTAAAGGGCTGGAAGCTTTAGGTGCTGATATTGAACTAAAAAATGGGTATGTGTATGCGAAAACAGCAAGTGGACGTGAAAAACTTAGAGGTGGACATTATACCTTTGATATGGTGACTGTTACGGGAGTTGAGAATGTGCTAATGGGTGCAATTCTTGCGGAGGGAACAACTATACTTGAAAATTGTGCTCAGGAGCCAGAAGTAACAGATCTTGCTCTAATGTTACAAAGTTTAGGTGCAAATATTGAGGGAGTAGGATCAAGCCGGCTTGTTATTCATGGAGTAGAGAAATTATCGGGCGGGGAATATACAGTTATGCCCGATCGAATTGAAATAGGAACATATCTAGTTGCAGGCGCAATGACCTATGGTGATATTACTGTTTTAAATGCAATTCCAGAGCACCAAGAAGCAATTATTGAAGTATTAGAATCTGCAGGTTGCAGCGTTAGTATTGATGATATGAGCATTCGTGTTTATCCAAAAGCTAAACGATTAAAGGCAATAGATATTAAAACGCAACCTTATCCAAAGTTTGCAACAGATATGCAAGCGCAATTTATGGCACTTGCCTCAGTCGCAGAAGGCAAATCTACAATTGTAGAAACAATTTTTGAAAATCGTTTTATGCATGCGGAAGAGTTAAAACGTATGGGAGCTGATATCCGTATTGAAGATCATATGGCTATAGTGAAAGGGGTAGAATGTTTATCAGGTGCAGAAGTTTCAGCGACGGATTTGCGTGCATCAGCAAGTTTGATTTTGGCCGGGCTTGTTGCAGATGGAATTACCGTAATGGATAATATTTACCATCTTGATCGTGGCTATGATTCAATTGAAACAAAACTTTCTGCTTTAGGTGGCAAAATTAAGAGAATTTAAGTTGGATTACTGTTTTTTGTTTAACCACAAAGCCCTAAATTAAGAGATGAGTTTAGGGCTTTTTAATTATCTTGAAGGTTATCTATTTATTAATTGATTTACTCTCATCCACAAAAAGCATCGCAATAATACCAATAATGGTAATTGCTGCTGCAAAATAGAAACTCATGTTTAAGTTCCCTGTTTTATCGGCGATGAATCCTGTCAAAAATGGTGCGATGATAGATGCACTCATCCCGAAGAAGTTGTATAAACCAAATGCTGTACTTAACGATCCTCTAGGTGCATTGTCCGCACATAATGCAAGTAAGATTGGGTTTAGACTGATTTTACCAATAAAACCATAAAGAAATAATACGCATAACAATAATATATTAGAAGAGGTGAGGGCTAATCCTAGAAATGTCGCTGAATTTTCGTTAGATGTGAATGTCCCTGAATACACAATTCCAAAGATTGATGCGAGTGATAGGGGGAGCATGAAAAGTACAATAGGTTTTCTCTTTCCTAATCGGTCAGAAAGATAACTAAAAAATATAGTGCCTATAATAGAGAGCCAAGGGACGATGGATGCCACATTGGCAGCCACAACTTTACTCATTCCACGCTGTTGTTCTAGATATGTTGGTAACCATGTAATAATCACAAAGAAGCCGTAAATTGAACAAAAAATTGTAAGGTAAGCCATAATTAGATTACGATTTTTAAACAAAGCGGAGAATTCAACTTTCTCTTTTGGTTTCTCAGTTACTTGTTGTTGATTAGTATCAGATGCAACAGAGGGTGCTTTTTCTTTAATAAAAATAAACATAAGTATCGTCACAATTAAAATCGGGATAGAGATTACAAAGAAAGGAGATTTCCAGCTTTTATCCATCTTATCAACCATAATACTTGAGACGTTATATCCTAAGGCAATACCAAATGACATTCCGCTTCCTATAATCGCACTTCCTACAGCTAACCATTTTTTAGGGATTGCTTCGGATGATAATGCATATTGAGGACCATAAAATGTTCCTTGCGCTGCTCCTGCAATCATCCATAAAATAATAAAAATGGTATAACTTGGCGCAATACTGACAGCCGCAATTGAAATTGCATAGATGAAAAAGCCAATAACCAGTACCTTTTTACGACCAACAATATCTCCTAATATTCCAGAGGGAACCTGCAGGGCAGTATAGGCTAGATAAAATAGACTCATAATTCCACCAGAAGCAGCAGCTGTTAGGTTAAATGTTCTTCCAACTTCTGTCATTACTGGGCTAAAAACAGATCTTCCTGCATAAATAAATACCCAACCAAGGAAGAAAATAATGATTGTTGTGATCCAATAATGGCTTGTTATGTCTTTGCGATTTTCTTGACTCATACTAACTCCTACCATCTAATTAAGATGATATAAAGTTAGCATAAAAATATATGATTAAATAGTTTATATATTAATATATTTGTTAAGTATTGTATTACTTGGTTTAGACTTAGGGAGCTTATCAATTTCTGAAAGTGGCAAAAATTCAAAAAAGCTTTTCTCAATAAAAATAACATTCGTTTTAGAATCTATTTCGATCATAATGGGAGTGATCTCTAAAGTAAAATGTGTAAATTGATGTTTAAACATAGGCAGTTGAGAAATGCTTTTAATACTCAAATCATCTTTTTGCTCAAGGATTTCTATAAATAAAGAGAGATCATTATCCCATTCAGGAAAAGAGTAGAGATTGTTCCAAATTTTTTCCTCTTTTCTATGTTGAAAAAGTATCTCTTGTTTTTGATTTTTAATAATCAAAAAGTATGTTGATTTTACAGGGCGAACTTTTCTGATCTTTTTGGCAGGAATGTCATCAACCTGCGATTCTGTATATGTAATGCAATTGGTTTGCCAAAAGCATTCATCGCATCGTGGTTTTTTTTTACAGATAGAGGCACCGAAGTCCATAATTGCTTGCGTGTAGTCATTAGGGCGATTCTGTAAAGAGAGCAAATAGGTGAAGGGCAGTAAGACTTTTTCTAATGCTTTTTCTTGGCAGGTTGCGCCTAATATCCTCGCCATTACCCGTTTAACATTGCCATCAAAGATCGCGAAAGGGCGATTATATCCCTGCGCTAATATTGCCGCAGCAGTTGTGCGTCCAATACCTTTTAATGTTTGAATCTCTTGGAATTGGCAAGGAATTTTTCCATTAAAGTGCGAGACGATTTGCTGGGAAGCGTTATGCAGATTGCGTGCTCTTGCGTAATATCCAAGCCCCTCCCATAATTTTAATACCTCCGATAGCTCACTTTGAGCAAGAGATTCTACGGTGGGGAATCGTTGAGTAAATCTTAAAAAATAAGGGATCACTGTGACAACTTGTGTCTGTTGCAACATGATTTCAGAGAGCCAAATTCGATAGATGTTAACAGCCTCAGAAACATCATGAGAGGGCTTCCAAGGAAGATCATGTCGACCATTCGCATTAAACCAATCCATAAGTTTTGAGTAAAATGATTGCAGGGTTTCAACCTGATAAGGTTGTAAAAAGTTAGACATTCGCTTTGATAATCCAATGATGATAACGAGCATGCGCAAGATAGTCGCTTCTTAAGGAATATTCAAGTTCCATTTCTAAATGCTCCTCTTCACTGATTTTATTTCGATTTTCTTTAGTCATAAAATCATAATAGGTTCGAATTCCACTTTTATGAAGAATGCGGTAATGATCTGAGCGCAGTGTGGCTTCAAGTAAGCTTGTATCAATTGGAGAAATTGGAGTTAACCCCCCTTTTTGTCCTGAATACGACTTTTTTAACACATAGCGAAAATTTCCACGAATTAGATTGTGATAAATTAATCCCTCAAGATTATAAAATAAGAGGGATAAATGCCCATTAGGAGTTAAAAGTGATTTGAGTTGCTTTATCGAATTGTAAGGATCTTGTAACCATTCGAGTACGGCATGACACAAAATTAGATCAAATTTTCCAAGAGATAGGGAGGGAAGGTCCTCTATTGAATGGTCTAAAAAAGTAGCCTTCAAACTGGATTCAGAAAAGTGCTTGCGCGCAATTTCAAGCATAGAATTTTCTGGTTCTAATAAAGTGATATGATGACCTTTAGATGCAAGATAGTATGCAAATTGTCCTTGACCTGCTCCGATGTCTAGAATCTTTAGTGGCGTTTGATGGAACTGGAATAGGTCAAAATCCCTTTTTAATATTGCGAGCCTTAATTTACCTTTAAAAGAGTGATAAATTTTAGATTGAAAGTTTTGACTCAGTTCAGAGAAAATTTGAGAATCCATTGTTATTTTAGATAGCATATAAAGGTTGCATAATATCAAAAAGATTTGAGCAAAAAAAAGATATTCAAAAAAAGCGTGAATGAATATTTTTTTTAATTATTTTTGTGATATGTTCACAAAAGTTGTTTTTTTTAGTATCGTGATTTGATTGTAAAACCCATCGTAATAGGAATTAACCCATGAATATACAGGCTTCATCAGAGCTACAAAGAGAGCGTAAGATTAAAAAGATTTTAGTCGCAAATCGATCAGAAATTGCTATACGAATCATGAGAGCAGCAACGGAGTTGGGGATTAATACCGTTGCAATCTATTCAGAGCAAGATAAAAAATCAATGCATCGATATAAAGCTGATGAAAGTTATCTAGTGGGTAAAGGAAAGCCACCTTTGGCTGCCTATTTGGATATTGATGATATTATCAGAATTGCCAAAGAGAGCGGTGCCGATGCGATTCATCCTGGATATGGATTCCTTTCGGAAAACCCAGATTTAGCAGAAGCCTGTGTTAAAAATGGCATTATTTTTGTAGGTCCCGATACTCGTATTTTAAATCTTTTAGGTAATAAGGTTTCTGCTCGAAATCTGGCTATTTCTGCAGATGTTCCTGTGATGCCTGCTTCTGAGCCACTTCCTTATGATAATGAGAAGATATTAAAGGTTGCAGAAACGATTGGTTATCCTGTGATGCTTAAAGCAAGCTGGGGCGGGGGC
>CAZBKP010000056.1:0-9038 GCA_964492525.1 uncultured Cardiobacteriales bacterium | reverse complement strand
GAACAGTGCATAGAGGCAATGCCTTTCAGAGGAAGTAGGTAATTCATAACTGAGAAGAGACCTTTTTTCATCTCTCCTCCGTACCAGGTTCCTCCAATGAGTTGCATATTTTCAGTAAGATTAAAGGCAATGAAATTCTCAGAGTTCAAATGGTGCTGTTCCCAATCAGGATCTGTGCATTTTGCACCATTAAGCACCGTGAAATTAGGAGTGAAGGTTTTAAGTTCTTCTTCAGTCGGACGAATAAACATGTTTTTAACAAAGTGCGCTTGCCATGCAACTTCGGTAATGAATCTTACATTTAAACGAGTTTCTTTATTTGCACCACAATAACCATCGACAACAAAAAGTCGTTTCTGATTCAGTTGCTTGCAAACGGTTGATTTTAGATCTTTCCAGACATCATTAGAAATCGGTTTATTATCATTTTTAACACCGCAAGTTCCATTCCACCAAACTGTATTTTCAGTCGTAGAATCTTTAACGATATATTTATCTTTTGGGGAACGCCCTGTAAAGATACCAGTGTTAACTGCCAGAGCACCTAGTTCTGTTTCAAAAGTTTGATCATAGCCTGTTAAATTTGGATTACGCTCTTCTTGATAGAGTGAATCATAACTTGGGTTGTAAATAATTTCTGTAGCTTGAATATTCAAATCTTGTAGGAAACTATCTAACTTATGAGGCATTTCAATTCTCCAGATATTTATTGCTCTTAAAATGTTGAAAATACTAAGATATAGATTATACTCTTTAACTACATTTTTATTACAAAAAAAATATTAATTAGAGAACGTTTTCTTTAAGTTTTTTAAACTTATATAGTGATTTATATTTAAGTTTATCCCAATAGCGTTTGAAAATACTTGCTTGATCGACAGTTTCAAGTGCAATAAGATCACGAGTTGCAATAATAGCACTTCCATTTTTTACGGTAAGCGTTCCGATCACTTGTCCTTGCTCTATGGGAGCAAGAAGAGGTTTTTTTAGATGAATGTTCATTGATAGGTTTTGATACTGCCCACGAGGGAAGGCAATGATAAATTTCTCTTTAACGCCTAAACTCACAGTAGGACGATCACCTTCGTAGAGCTTTGCCTGATAAATGGGTGCATTTGCTTTGTATAATTCTTTATTTTCAAAATTCAAGAATGCATAATTTAAAAGCTCTTCAGAGACTTTTGCGCGTTCTTTTTCATTTTTTGCACCCAAAACAACAGAGATTACTCGAAAATTATTTCTAACGGCACTTGAGGCTAAATTATAGCCCGCAGAACTTGTATGACCCGTTTTAATACCATCAACACTTGGATCCGTCCATAGAAGTGAGTTTCTATTATTTTGTTTAATCTTATTCCACTCAAAAGATTTTTGTGAGTAAATTCGGTAGTGAGAAGGAAAGTCGTGAATGAGATGACGAGATAATAAGGCTAGATCATAGGCTGTCGTAATATGATTGTTGCCAGGAAGTCCTGTTGCATTCTCAAAATGAGTATCTAGCATGCCAAGTTCGCGTGCTTTCTTATTCATTTCAACGGCAAAATTTGGTTCACTTCCATGAAGGTATTCAGCAAGCGCAATAGAAGAATCATTTCCAGATTGTATGACCATCCCTAGAATGAGATCTTTTACAGCTATTTTAGAGTTTGTTTCTACGAACATGCGAGACCCTTCTTGTGATCTTGCATATGGAGAAATGGTGACTAAAGCTTCTGGATCAATAACTTTATTTTCAATCGCCTCAGCAATAAGATAACTTGTCATAACCTTAGTGATACTTGCTGGCTCTAATTTTTGTTTTCCATTATATTCAGCAAGAATTTCGCCTGAGTCATAGTCCATAAGAAGCCATGCTTTTACAGGATGGCTTAGCATTACAGGAGGAAGTGTTTGTGAATAAGCAAAAGATGCTGTAGATAATAGAAGGATTGAAATTAAACGTTTCATAAAACTCTTTTACTATGGAATAGGTTGATAAATGGTATTGTTTACGCCTTCTCTTTTTAGCTCTGAGGAGGCAGATTGTGCAGCTTCATAGCTTGAAAAGCTATCAGCTAATACACGGTACAAGTTGCCATCAAAATGAATGCGAGTATTGAGTTTATAACGTCGATTCATATCGGAAGCAAAGTGGTTGGCATTTTCTTTTACACTAAAGGCACTGAGCTGAATCACATATTGCCCTTTGTATAAATTATTTTGTGATTGAGTGGTTAGAGAAATTTCTGGTAATCCTTGATCATCTGCAATGATGGGGGCAGTTTGTGGTGTAGAACTGTCAGAGTAAGCAACGGATGATTTATTTAGGTTTTGATATGGAGGAAGAGCCTCAACTCTAACTTTTGCAGTGCCTTTTCCTATCATTCCAATATCTTTTGCCGCTTGGTAAGACAGATCAATAATGCGTCCTTTAACAAAAGGACCTCGATCATCAACTCTAACAATAACACTCTTATGGTTTTCCAAGTTGGTGACTTTTACATAAGTTGGGATTGGCAGTGTTTTATGCGCAGCAGAATATCCATGCATATTGTACGATGTTCCGCTTGAGGTTCTCTTTCCATGAAAATCTTTCCCATACCATGACGCCATTCCTGTTTCTTTATACCCTTTAGAGGAATTCTTTATTTTATACGTTTTTCCCAAAGCCTTATAGGTTGCAGGATTTCCATATTTGCTGGGAGGCTCATTTTTGGGAATAGCCCCCGAAGCATTATATTTTGGTGTGCTACCGCAACCCATCAAAATAATGGTAATAAATAAGGTGATAAAAGAATAGGTATATTGTTTCATTGCATTAAATACGTTTTTTAATTTCATTGGCTAATTGAGAAACAGCTAATGCATACATATTAGAACTATTGTATCGTGTGATGCTGTAGAAATTAGGGTAACCAATCCACCACTCATTAACACCAGAGCCTAATTCAAATTTCATAAGTTGTACATTAGCATTCTCAGATACATTTGTTATAACACCATTTTGTTTTAATGTTGCAACCGATGTTTTAGGCGGTGTAATTTTTCCTTTCTGGACATATTTTAAATAACCATTGTTTTGACTCGAAACATTCACAGGCAAGGCAACAGAACCCCCTCTCACCCAACCATTTTTTGAAAGGTAGTTTGCGACTGAACCGATTGCATCAACAGGATTGTCCCAAAGATCTTTAACACCATCATTGTCAAAATCGACCGCAAAGTTAAGATAACTTGATGGCATAAATTGAGGATAACCCATTGCACCTGCATAGGAACCTTTAAAACTAAAAGGATCACGATTCATTTGTTGTGTAATTGTGAGGAATTTTTTCAATTCACTTGTAAAAAATGATGCTCGTCTTGGATAGTCAAATGCAAGTGTAGAGAGTGCATCAATGACTGCCCAATTACCTTTATTTTTTCCATAGCTTGTTTCTACACCGATAATGGCGACGATCACTTCAGGGGCTACACCATAGGTTTGTTCGGCTCTCTGTAAAGCCTCTCTATGTTGATTATAAAAATCTGCACCACCTTGGATGCGAGATTCCGTTAAGAAGATAGGGCGATACTGACCCCAGTTTTTCTTTTCGGCGGGGCGATTCATTGCATCAATAATTGTGGGTTTGAGTTCTACATGATCAAAAACGGTAGTTAACCATGTTTCATCAAATTGAGGAGAAAGTTGTTTGATAAGTAATTGCACGTCAGAACGATGACTTAAATTCGTTTTACTGCGATTTTGTATATTAGGTTTTGCAAATGAGCGATGTGATATTTGTGCATCACTAAAGGATGACGATTCGTTTTTTGTATTTTGAGTCGTAGAACACCCTTGAATCATGAGTAGTGTAACGAGTGTAATAGGTATTATTTTTGGGATCACGTTAAAAATTCCTTTTTCTTTTTCTTTGCAGGGTGTGCATAAATGCTCATAATTATACCAAAAGAAAAGAATAAGGTCACAGCAGATGTTCCACCATAGCTAATAAATGGGAGCGGGATTCCGACAATCGGTAAAATTCCACTAACCATGCCCGCATTCACAAAAATATAAAAGAAAAAGCATGCAGTAATTGCACCACCCAGTAGTTTTGAATATTGGTCTTGCCCCTTTGCAGAAATAGAAAATGATCTCAAAATAATTAAAAAGTAAAGAGAGAGCAAAATGAGAATACCAACAAAACCGAACTCCTCAGCGGATACCGCATAGATGAAGTCGGTAGTAGATTCTGGCAAAAATTTTAGAGATGCTTGAGTACTATTCTGCCATCCTTTCCCATACATTCCGCCAGAACCAATCGCAATTTTTGATTGAATGATTTGATATCCTTTGCCAAGAGGATCTGATTCAGGGTTTAAAAGAGTATAAATACGGTCTTTTTGGTAGTTTTGTAGTCCAAACTCCCAAATAGTCGGAAGGGCGATGCCAACGATCAGAAGTGTAATTAAAATATAGCGCCATTTTAATCCGCCCAAAAAAAGAACGGCTAAGCAGGAAAATAGGACGAGTAATCCTGTACCTAAGTCAGGCTGATGATAAATTAATAAAAATGGAATAAGCGTGATAATGAGGACTGTAGTAACAGTGATAAAATTTGGAGGAAGAGGGCGGTAACTCATATAGTAAGCGACCATCATCGGTGCTGCTATTTTCATCAGTTCAGAAGGTTGAAATCTGATGATTTTTAAGTCTAGCCAGCGATGAGCCCCCTTCATCTCTACTCCAACAACAAAAATGAGAAGTAGACATACTAGGCTGAAGCAGAAAAACCATGGTGTAAAGCGTTTAATCGTCCTTGGAGGGATAAAAGCCATCACACACATTGCGATAATCCCTAAAATAATTCTAAATGCTTGGGCTTGAACCAATTCAATATTTTTACCAGATGCACTATATAAGATAGTTAATCCAATCCCACATACAGCGATCAACAATAAAAATAACGTTGTATCTAGATGAAAAAAAGATAGTAATCCTTTAGGTTTTTCTGTTGGGTCAAGTGTATCGTCAATCATCTTATTATTCACCTGCACTCGGATTAATGATGGGGGTTTTAATTGGGGTGCTAAATCCAGTCATCCAAGCATTAATGACTTCTTTTGCGATGGGGGCAGCAACACCTGATCCTGAGCCACCATTTTCAATTAAAACTGTGACCACAATTTCAGGATTATCTGCGGGCGCAAAAGCTGTAAACCACGCATGATCATGATATTTTTTAGAAATGTTTTTTTTATCATATGTAGCATTTTGCGCAATAGATTTTACCTGAGCAGTTCCTGATTTTCCTGCAATTTTATAACCTTGTCCTGTATTGATTTTACGTCCTGTTCCAATAGCATCATGAACAACACCCACCATTCCAGCCGTGACATTGTCCCAATACTCATTTTTTTTGAGTTTAATTTTAGGAATAGGTGTTAATGGGGTATTAGTTTTAATCTTTGTTCCAGGGTCTTCGGTAGCGAGCAGGACGTGTGGAGTAAAGGCTTTTCCTTTCTGTGCAACGATAGTAGTTGCTTGAGCAATTTGTAAGGGGGTTGTTAACCAATAGCTTTGTCCTATTCCAGCGGTCACCGTTTCTCCTGTAAACCAAGATTGTTTAAAGGTTCGTTTTTTATAATCAGGTGTCGGTAGAATTCCAGAGCTCTCTCCTAGAAGATCAATATTCGTTGGAGTGCCTAAAGAAAACTGGGTTAAGAAGTCTGTCATTGGAGTAATACCAAGTTTGTATGCAAGATCATAATAAAAAACATCACATGATTGGACTAATGATAAATATAAATTTACTTTTCCATGCCCCCAGCGACGCCAGTCTCTAAATTTATGAGAGCTACCAGGTACTTGAAAATAACCCTGACACTGTACTGTAGACGTCGGGGTGATAATATCATTTTCAAGACCCGCTAATGCAATTTGTGGTTTGATTGTCGACCCAGGAGGATACCTGCCTTGCATCACTCTATTTAAAAAAGGTTTTTCAGGGTCATTATTGAGTAGGTCATAATCTGCAAAACTGATACCATTCACAAATAAATTTGGATCATAATTTGGTTTGGATACAAAAGCTAAAACTTCACCCGTTTTCGGATCTAATGCGATAATTGCACCTGTTTGATCCCCTAAAAGATCTTCGGCAACCTTCTGTAATCGCATATCAAGTGTTAGATAAATATTTTGCCCAGGCGTAGGTAAGTCTTGGCTAATACTTCTGATGATACGGCCATTGGAATTCATCTCAACTTCCTCAAATCCCATTGTACCTCTTAGAATATCTTCAAAGCTTTTTTCTGCCCCTTTTTTACCAATGTGTGTCAGTGTAAGATATTCTTTCTGGATTTCTTTTCGTTCAATATCTTTTATATCTGAAGTATCGATACGTCCTACGTATCCTAATGCATGAACTGCACTATTTTTTTCGGGATAGATGCGCGTTAATTGGGGCAAAATATCGACACCATCAAGTTGATATAGATTCACGGAAAGAGTTGCAATTTCTTTTTCTGTAAGTCCTTCTTTAAGAGGAACAGGATTCTGTCTTGCAGCGACTCGATCACTTTTAATATAGCGTTGCTTCTCTTGTTCTGTAATGGGAATGAATGTTTCAATTTTCTCTATTAATTGGTCGATTGGTAGGGAAGTATCTTGTCGAGTAATTGTTAAATTAAAAGAGGGAACATTTGTAGCAAGAAGAACGCCATTTCGATCAAAAATTTGCCCTCGTGTTGGTGGCAAAGGTAGGAGTTGAATTCTATTTGAATGAGAAAGTGTTATATATTTGCCGTGTTGGATAACCTGCAAATAGAAAAGTTGTCCTATTAAAATTGCAAAACAAATCAAAATCAGCAATAAGAGGATTAGTACGCGATTCCCAAAAATGTATTGGGTTCGTAACATGTTACGTTTTGCGATATTGTTCTTTTTAGCATTATTTGGAAAATTCATCGTAATTGAACTTTGAAAATATAACAAAGATCAGCGAGTAAGATGGAAAGCAATGGCCATATACAAGCGGATGTAATAATAGAAAATAGATCCCAAAAATGAAGGGTATTATGCGTAAATCCAAGAAATGCATGTGCAATATAAGAAAGGGTAATTTGGATGAAAAATAACCCAGAAAAAGTGATAGCTTGTTCAACCACTGATAATTTTAGCAACCATTTGCTCTGTCTTTTGATTAAAAAACAAGAAAGCGCAAAGATAAAAGCGTTAAGTCCTACAATATCATTTAATGCTAAGTCATATAACAAACCAATAAACCATGCCGAGAGTATTCCAAACTGTTTGTTAGTATGAAGAGACCAAAAAATCGTCACAAGTAGTAGAAACTGAGGGCGAAAAGGCTCAATATAGCTTGATAATGCTAGGAGCTCAAGGACAAGTGCTAAAAACAGAGATAAGATAAGAATGGTAGTATATTTCATTTATTGCGCAATCTCATCACTAGGTGTCTCTATATTTTTTATCACAAGCACTTCTCTGACTTTATTGAGTTGTGCCGTTGGTTTTGCTGTAATTTTTGCAAAGTAGCTTGTAGGATCGTGTTCAATGCTTGTTACTACAGCGACAGGATATCCCTGTGGGAAGCGTTCATCTAGTCCAGAAGAAATCAATAAATCACCGATTTTAATATCTTCATTGATAGGGATATTTAGAATGTTAATAGACTGAAAATTTCCAGTTCCTTGAGCCAGTCCTCTAACACCATTTCGATTTACTTGAATAGAAAATGCGTGTTGAGGATCTGAAATTAAAATTGCTTCACTCGAGAATGGGCCAACTTGTGTTACTTGACCTACAATACCTGATGTATCTAGAATAGGCTGATTTACAAAAATGCCATCATTTGAACCTCTATTGAGGGTGATTAGATGACGATAAGGATTTGAATTAAGGGTAATAATCTCAGCAATTAACGATGGTTGTTTTAAATCGTTGGATGCTTTTAGAAGCATTTTTAATCGTGAATTTTCTGCTTGTAGTGACGCATTTTTTTGAACTTCAAATTCAAGGAGCAACTGCCTGTTTTGAAGCTGATCGATTAGTGTCAACAGTTCACTTTTTTGTGTTGTCCATGTTTTTATCTTCCTTCCTAGTACGCTTGGAATTTCTGAAAAAGTTTTAATAGGATAAAGAGCCCCATCCGTATAGTACTTGATATTGCTTAGTTTATTTGATTGATCTAGTTGCATTAAAAACAAAGAAAAAATACCTAGCGAAACAATTTTAAAAATATTGATTCCATTAGGCGATAGTAGTTGATTTTTATTTGCTTGCGCAGGGATTGCCATTAATTCGACTCTAAGGCAAAGGCATTCCTGCCATACATTCCTTGTAGTTCAAGTGCTTTTCCACCTCCACGAACAACACATGTTAGAGGGTCATCTGCAACAATAGCATCAAGTCCTGTTTCCTCGGAAATGAGTTTGTCTAGATTTCGCAGAAGCGCGCCACCACCAGTCAAAACAATACCTCTTTCTGAAATATCCGCTGCAAGTTCAGGAGGGGTTGATTCTAAAGCAAGGCGGACAGCGCTTACAATACCTTGCAAAGGTTCCATAAGTGCCTCAAGGATTTCATTAGACGTCAACGTAAATGTTCTTGGAACACCCTCACTTAAATTTCTTCCTCTTACTTGCGTTTCTAAAACTTCACTCAATGGGTATGCGGTGCCGATATCATGCTTAATTCTTTCGGCTGTTGGCTCTCCAATAAGCATTCCATAGTTGCGGCGAACATATTGGATGATTGCTTCATCAAAATGGTCACCACCGATACGAATTGAATTAGAGTAGACAATTCCTGTCAAAGAGATAACCGCTACTTCGGAGGTTCCTCCTCCAATATCTAGTATCATGGAGCCTGTTGCTTCGTGAACAGGAATTCCAGCACCAAGAGCAGCAGCCATCGGCTCTGGAATGAGTTTTACATCGATACCACCTGCTGACTCAGTTGCTTCTCTAATCGCACGGCGTTCGACATAAGTGGCTTCTGAAGGAACGCAGACAATGATGCGAGGATTCGGACGAATAAATATTTTTTTAGCGAG
>CAZBKP010000055.1:0-9146 GCA_964492525.1 uncultured Cardiobacteriales bacterium | reverse complement strand
CTTTTCCAAATGATCAGAGTATTACTATTGTTAATTTTATTATTTTTAGTCGGATGTAATGTTAATACAGATTATTTTGAAGACTATGAACAATTGCGAACAAGTTCTTATGAAAACTGGTTACCTTCTTATTTTCCCAAAAAAGCTAAAAATATAAAAATATCAACAAATTTAGACTATGATTCTGTCAATATAAGCTTCACTCTAGATCCAAGCCATAGTAATCAATTCAACTCCTATTTATTACAGTTACAACCACGTAATCCTAATACGTATTTTATTAAAAATAATATAAAGTCAGGAATGTCTAATTGGTGTATTTCAGATGTTTTTGATGAAAAAGAAACAATGAATAATAGCTGGATGATTCTAATCAAAAAGAGTAATGATCGATATCTTCTTTTTAGTATTTCACAGAATGATTACGAGTCTTTTTGTGATTAATCATGTTCAGGTGACCTCTCATAAAATGAGAACGAATGCCGATATTCTTTTTTGAATTTCATCTTTATCTATAAACATGAGAATAATTTTCATTTAAACTACTATACTAACTAACGTTGACGATTATTTACACTCTTTTTCTCACTTTAAAAAATAATAAAAATAAATATTTATATCATTATTTAGAATACTTATTATTAAAATACCTTAATTAAATCATCACATAATATTATGTTTTTTATTTTGCAATACATTGATAAATAACAAATTTAACTCAAGCATCTTTTCTTATTTGATAGCACTTCCCTTTCCGTCCACAACAGACTAATGGTTTATATCCTATCATTGATTTGCAAGTACTTTTTTTGCTAATTGAAGGAGTTGTTATGCAATTAACCCCACGTGAAATTGAAAAATTAATGATTTATACCCTTGCTGATGTTGCTGAAAAGCGCAGAGCTCGCGGCGTTAAATTAAATTACCCAGAAGCAATCTCTATCATCACTGTAACAGCCCTTGAAGGTGCGCGTGATGGTAAAACCGTTGAAGATGTGATGAAAGAAGCCGCAGCGGTTTTAACCAAAAATGATGTGATGGAAGGCGTTGCCGATTTAGTTCCTAAAGTTCAGGTTGAAGCTATTTTTACAGATGGCACACGACTTGTAACTGTCCACAATCCTATCAAGTAAGAGCGAGGAGATAAGATGAGTGATCCAAAAAAAGCACCTGTTGAGAAAAAGCCAATGCCAACGCCATTGGGTGGCTTAGTTCTTGCAGATACCCCGATTGAATTCAATGAAGATAAACCCGTAACTAAAATGAAAGTGCGTAACACAGGAGATCGTCCGATTCAGATCGGCTCTCACTTCCACTTTTTCGAAGTGAATCGCGCTTTAGAGTTTGATCGTGAAGCGGCTTACGGAAAGCGTTTAAACATTGCAGCAACCACTGCGATTCGTTTTGAACCCGGTGATGAGATCGAGGTTTCGTTGATCCCATTCGGTGGCTCTAGAACAGTGTACGGATTTAATAACTTAGTTGACGGTTGGTCAGGCGATAGCATTACTAAAGAAGAGCGCCCTGCAAAAACAATTGCGGTGAATAAAGCAATCGTGAACGGATTTAAAAACAAAGCTGAATAATTGCCAGATGCGATTCTGTTAATTATCAACTCATAGATAAAAAGGAATATAAAATGCCTCAAATTTCTAGACAACAATATAGTGGATTATTTGGTCCTACCGTGGGCGATAAAATTCGCCTAGGAGATACAGACTTATACGTTGAGATTGAGAAAGATCTCCGTGACTATGGTGAAGAGTCTGTGTACGGTGGGGGAAAGTCGCTCCGTGATGGTATGGGTGCGAACAACACATTAACAAGTGACAACGGTGTATTAGATTTAGTGATCACAAACGTTACGATCATTGATGCACGCTTAGGCGTTATCAAAGCGGACGTCGGTGTTAAAGATGGAAAAATCGTTGGCGTTGGTAAAAGTGGGAACCCAAATGTGCAAGATAACATTACTCCAGGATTGGTGGTCGGTGTTTCTACAGATGCGATCTCAGGCGAACACTTAATCTTAACGGCAGCGGGAATGGACTCACATATCCACTTTATCTCACCACAACAAGCGTATGCTGCACTTTCTAATGGTGTGACAACGTTCTTTGGTGGCGGTATTGGACCCACAGATGGTACAAATGGTACGACGGTAACGGCAGGTCCTTGGAATATGCGTAAAATGCTCCGCGCTGCAGAAGGCTTACCTATCAACGTAGGTTTCTTAGGTAAAGGGAACTCATTTACACGAGGTCCTCTTGCAGAGCAGATCATTGCGGGTGCAGCGGGTCTTAAAGTGCATGAGGACTGGGGTGCAACAAGTAATGCGATTCGTCACGCACTTCGTACGGCAGATGAGTTCGACGTTCAAGTTTCTGTGCATACAGACAGCTTAAACGAAGGTGGTTATGTGGAAGATACGATCGAAGCATTCGAAGGTCGTACCATCCATACTTACCATACAGAAGGTGCGGGGGGCGGACATGCACCTGACATCTTAAAAGTGGTGAGCCAGCCCAACGTGTTACCAAGCTCAACAAACCCAACCTTACCTTTTGGAATTAACAGTCAAGCTGAGTTATTTGACATGATTATGGTGTGTCATAACCTTAACCCGAATATTCCATCCGACGTTGCCTTTGCGGAAAGCCGTGTTCGTCCTGAGACCATTGCAGCAGAGAACGTACTTCATGACATGGGGGTCATCTCTATGTTCTCAAGTGACTCACAAGCAATGGGTCGTGTCGGTGAAAACTGGTTACGTGTAATCCAAACTGCAAATGCGATGAAAGCAGCGCGGGGTAAATTGCCAGAAGATGATGCAAATAACGATAACTTCCGTGTTCTTCGTTATGTTGCAAAAATTACGATCAACCCTGCAATTGCGCAAGGAATCAGTCATGTATTAGGTTCAATTGAACCCGGAAAAATGGCAGACTTAGTGCTTTGGGATCCAAGATTCTTTGGTGCAAAACCTAAGTTAGTCATCAAAGGTGGCTTGATTAACTGGGCAGCAATGGGAGATCCAAACGCTTCGCTTCCAACTCCACAACCTGTGTTCTATCGTCCTATGTTCGGTGCTATGGGTAAAACGATGCAAGATACGTGTGTCACTTTCGTATCTCAAGCAGCACTTGATAACGGTGTTAAAGAGAAGGATGGCTTAGAGCGTGAAGTTGTTGCGGTTAAGAACTGCCGTGCGATTGGTAAACATGATCTTGTTCGTAATGGTGTCACACCAAATATCGAAGTAGATCCTGAAACATTTGCCGTAAAAGTCGACGGTGTACACGCAACGTGTCCTCCTGTTAAAGAAGCTTCTATGAATCAACGCTACTTCTTTAGCTAAATCCTAACGCTCTGCCTGCTTTGGGTAGGCAGAGCACTTCACAACAATTAAAAAAGGGAATCTTATGATTATTATTGAAAATATTCTTGGGAACGTAAACAACGACCCCATTTGGAAAGAACGCAAAGAGAAAGCCGATGTTGATGTGTTAGTGCTTGACCAGCGTGATGCACAAAAAAGCCGTTGTCGTACACATACACAAAAAGGAGTCGATTTAGGCATTGCGTTAGATCGTAATAATCTTCTCTCAAATGGCGATGTCATCCTTTATGACGACGCTAAAAATACAATGATTGTTGTCGAGATTTCGCTCCGTGACGT
Source organism: uncultured Cardiobacteriales bacterium (assembly GCA_964492525.1). Classification (GTDB taxonomy): domain Bacteria; phylum Pseudomonadota; class Gammaproteobacteria; order Cardiobacteriales; family Wohlfahrtiimonadaceae; genus Wohlfahrtiimonas. Next base: position 5,467 of record CAZBKP010000055.1, on the reverse strand, counting down.
TATGGTCGTGAATCTCGAAAGTTTAAAAACCCTTACTCCTGAGGAGCAAGTTCGAGTGAGTTTTGAGCTTGGCCATGCCTTAGGAAACCAACACTGGAAAGCCGTACTTAAAGATAATCACGTATTCGTTCCCCTTTCTGTCAGCCAAGAAGTGATGAAGTCTGTCATGCGGACACATAACTTTAAAGAGGGTTCTTTTGCCTTTGTTAAAGGGGATGACATTCTCCCTAAAATGACACGCGCAGAAGCAAGACTTCTCTTTGGAGGTTCAGAAGAGACGGATACGCATGTTCATGTCGAACAGCATTCTCATGGACACGCCCACCCCCACCCTCATGATCATGACCATAATCACAACCATAACCACGATCATCATCACTAAAAGGTAGGATAACCATGAGAGCATCTGAATTAATTAGAATATTGCAATTTGCAGATTCAGCGTTGCCCATCGGTGCTTTTACATTCTCAAATGGCGTAGAAGCAGCGATCCAAAAAGGCGTCGTGCATGACAAAGCGTCACTCAAGTCCTTTGTAAAAACGTCGCTGAATCTTGCTGCAAATACAGATGGTATCGCACTCATTGCCGCTCACAGAGCCGTATTAAACAATGATGATGAAGCCATCAAAACGATTGATAATGCTGTTCTTAACCGCAAGCTCAATGAAGAAGCGCGATTAATGACGACGAGAATGGGTAAAAAACTCGCAGAGATCTCGGCACATACCGTAGATAACCAAAAAATTGCATGGTGGCTCGATGAAATTAAGAAGGGAAATGTTCCCGGGACACAACCTGTCACTCAAGCGATTGTCATGGCGGTACAAAATATCCCAGAACGAGAAGTGATGGTCATGCATCAATATGGGATTGCAATGACGATCTTAAGTGCCGCAATGCGCTTAATGCGGATTACCCACTATGAAACACAACATATTCTTTTTGAACTTAATGAAGAGATTGATCACTTCTGTGACATTGCAGAATGTGGAGATGTCGAACAGATGGCATCTTACGTTCCGGTTATTGATGTTTTAGCCTCGATTCACACTCAATCATTCGTTCGTCTATTTATGAACTAACTTAAAGGAAAATTTATTATGAAAAAAATGACTCGTATCGGTATTGGTGGACCTGTTGGATCAGGTAAAACAGCGATTATTGAAGTGATTACGCCATTATTAATTAAGCGTGGTGTCAAGCCTTTAATTATTACGAATGATATCGTCACAACGGAAGACGCAAAGCAAGTTAAGCGGACCTTAAAAGGGATTTTAGATGAAGAAAAAATCTTAGGTGTAGAAACAGGAGCGTGCCCTCATACTGCAGTTCGTGAAGATCCAAGTATGAATATTGCAGCCGTTGAAGAGATGGAAGAGCGTTTCCCTGAGAGCGATGTAATCTTAATCGAAAGTGGTGGGGATAACTTAACGCTTACTTTCAGTCCTGCTTTAGCAGATTTCTATATCTATGTTATCGACGTTGCAGAAGGCGAGAAAATTCCTCGTAAAAATGGCCCAGGATTAGTTCAAGCCGATATTTTGATTATTAACAAAATCGACTTAGCGCCTTATGTGGGTGCAAGCCTTGATGTGATGGAGAGCGATACAAAAGTTGTACGTGGCGATCGTCCTTACATTATGACGAACTGTAAAACAGGCGAAGGCATTGAAGAGCTCGTCGACATGATCATGGATAAATTCTTATTTACTCATCCTGCAGCGGAGAAATAGTATGACAGCGTTAAGAGAAGAGATTGCAGCAGTACCTTCTCGTCTTAAGGCTCACTTTTTGGGAACGGACTCACGCGAAATGAGTCCTTACCAAGCTGAACCTAAGCAAATGGAGAGTGGTGCTGTCGGGAAAAGCGGATATTTAAAGCTCCGCTTTCGTAAAGGCCCTTATCGGAGTGAACTTGTCGAGATGGAGCGTCGTGTTCCCTCACTTGCACAAAAAGAGCTCTATTGGGATGAGAAAATGCCTGAGCTCCCCTGTGTGACGATGATCTCAACCTCAGGAGGACTCCTCCAAGGCGATCGTCAGGCGCTTGATGTTGTGGTTGAAAAAGGCGCTTGTGCGCATATCACCACACAGTCGGCAACCAAAATTCACATGATGGATACGAATTACTCAGCTCAATTTCAGAAGATAGAAGTCGAAGAAGATGGGTATTTTGAGTACATTCCCGATCCTATCATTCCGCATCGTAATGCACGTTTTATTACCGATACGGAAATTGTGATTCACCCAACGGCTTCAATGATCTATTCAGAGATCTTGATGGCAGGGAGAAAGCACCATCATCCTGATGAGGTATTTGGGTTTGACATCTTCTCATCACAGATCAAAGGAAAGAATCCTGAGGGTCGAGAGTTTTTTGTTGAGAAGTATATTTTAGAACCTGGAAAGGATCCACTTACAGCAGAGGCTGTCATGGGTGAATTTGAGATCTTTGGCAATGTGATTCTACTGACACCCAAAGCGCATCATGAGGCGATTATGAAACGTATCGTCGCAACCTATGATAAATCCGCAAAACTTGCCTACGGTGCTTCTTTACTTCCGAACGACTCAGGCATTATTTTTAAAGTCTTGGGCGTCGATAGTACCGAAGTTAAAAATACCGTCCGTGAATTTTGGAAAGTTGCAAGGGAAGAGATTCTAGGCATTACTTTACCAGAGCCATTCTTATGGCGTTAACACATCGTTTTTAGATCAGAGAGGGATTTAAAATGGCTACGTCAAACGCTCAAAAATCTGCATGGCTAACCCTTGTAGAGAGCAATAAATTTATGGAGTTTGTAGACTCCACGCTTCGCGGATATTCTCAAGTTATGTTCCAAAATAATGCGCTGACAGGATTGCTGTTTATGATTGCAATCTTCATCGGTGCCTTTTTGGAAAAGATGCCCCTTGTCGCAGTCGGGTGTTTGCTCGGAACCTCTGTGGCAACGCTCACCGCCTACATTAGCAAGCTTGATAGAGATTCATTAAGAGTCGGGTTATTTGGCTATAACGGCTGTTTAGTCGGGGTCGCTATTCCCACCTTTTTACAAGATAACCCCTATGTGTGGTTAACGATTGTATTGGGTGCGATTGTCTCCGTCATTGCAACCATTTCATTGATGGATTTTCTTAAAAAGTGGAAAGTTGCAGCTCTAACCGCACCTTTCGTATTAGTGACATGGACAATCTTTTTAGCAAGCTATAGCTTCTTAGGCATTCAAGGTGTTGCACTTCCTGACCCTGCCTTTCCTCATCATTTAGTACAAACCATTGGGGGCGTTCCTCATACCGACTTAATTTCGGATATTTTTCGTGGTGTTTCTGAAGTCTTCTTGTTCAGTAGCGTGATCGTTGGAATTATCTTTGTGATTGGCTTAGCGGTGAGTTCTATCTGGGCTGCTGTATTTGCGATCTTAGGTTCACTGTTAGCTTTCACAACGGCCTATCTACTCAAAGGAGATGTTGTGAGCATCCATACAGGGCTCTACTCTTTTAGTGCGGTATTAACGGCGATTGCGTTAGGATCTACCTTTAATAAGCCCAATAGCCTAAGAGTCATTGTGTATGCCATTGTGGGTGTGATTTTTACGGTATTTGTTCAAGGCGCATTAAATGTTCTATTGGATCCCTTTGGAATTCCAACCTTAACGATGCCATCTGTACTTGCATCATGGTTATTCTTGGTTCCAAACAATGACATTATGCCAAAACATCGTCAGTAATCGATAAAGGCAACTTATATGAAGAATAATGCACTCTATAATTACTTCAAGCGGAATAACTCAACGCGCACATGGCTAGCGATCATGTTAGTGATCAATGGTTTACTCATCATTATTCCCATGTTGATGCTATACGATGCAGAAGTACTGCGTGCACACAAGACGATTCATGATGTATTACAATCCTTTGGTATCATGAAACTGCTCGACATCCCAAGGTTTACCTTGGGGGTCTTGCTCATGATCCTTGCCTTCCCAGTCTTTCAGGGAATGCGGATTGGTTGGATTTTTAGTAGCTTTATCCTATTTGTTTTAGTGCTCTTAAATCTTGTGTTAGCACGTGAAAATGCGGTTGCAGGAACATTTTCTCTGATTCTTTTTGGATTCTCTTTAGTTCACTGGAAATTGTTCCATAAACATAGTCTGCCCACCGCAAGTTTTGTGGCATTTATCAGCTTAACTGCACTCATTGGGTTCTCTGTATTTGGCACACTCTATATGGGGGATGAATTTCATCCGCACGTTACAGATATCCCATCTGCATTCTATTTTGCGCTTGTCTGTATGACAACAGTTGGGTTTGGCGATATCGTCCCTATAAGTGTCGATGCCCGTTTATTTACCGTATCCATCGTAATCTTGGGAATCTCTATTTTCACAACGTCGATTGTTTATGTACTCGGTGTGATTTTAAAAGATACCCGAACCATTGTTAGAAGAAGGTTATTTAAAATGAAAGATCATTACGTTATTGTCGGTGCAAGCCCGCTCTCTCTTCATACGTTCCACGGACTAAGAAAGCGTGATTTAAACATCATGGTACTGTGTACTGAAGAGGAGAAAAAACTCTACCCTGATGATGCCGCCGTCGTTGTTACCACTAAGATAAACAAAGAGAGTCTCTCTCAAGTGAATCTAAACTTTGCCAAAGGTTTATTCGTATTGGGTAAATCCGATGCTGAGAATACCTTGACGGTACTAGCCGCAAAAGAGCTTGTGGGTAAAAATATCAAAACTGTGGTGCTCGTAAATGAAGATCAAAATCATGAAAATATGAGGATACTTCATGTGGATCTTCTAATCTCACTCACGTCCATTGGAAGTGAGGTTCTCCTTAAACTTCTTTTTGGTGAGAATATCGATAATCAAGTCATTGAAAATATTATCTTTGCGAACAATGTATTAGATTAATAAGCGAAGGATACAACCGCATGGATTTTACAATCGCCATTTTCATCCTAGTCTATATTGCAATGGCATTTGGGATGATTCCAGGAATCAAGATTGATCGAACAGGTGCCGCCGTTGCTGGCGCACTTGCTATGATCGGCTTTGGTGCAATCACGCCTCAAGACTCTTGGAATGCGATTGATTACCGTGCGGTTGGGCTTCTTTTTGGCTTAATGGTGGTTTCAGCTTCTTTTGTGGTTTCAGGGTTTTACCATAGAGCTGCACATCGCATTGCGAATTTACCGCTCTCTCCTACCAAGTTATTGGCGATCTTTATTATGGTCGCAGCAGGATTAGCCTCTATCCTCACAAATGATATTGTCGTTGTCGCAATGACGCCATTATTAGTTTCGATCACATTAACGCGCGGACTTAATCCAATTCCATTCCTATTGGCATTTTGCTTTTCTGCCAATACAGGTGCTGCAGGATCACTCATCGGAAGCCCCAAAAATATGATCACAGCACAAAGTCTTGATCTCTCTTTTACAGGGCTTTTACAAATCAC
>CAZBKP010000054.1:4864-9421 GCA_964492525.1 uncultured Cardiobacteriales bacterium | reverse complement strand
TTAAATCCGGCGTTGTATGCGTATTTTCTTTTTGATGATGCATCGTTCCAATTCCATTGGTACCGATCATACCGCACTCGCATCCTAATTGATCTAAGATACTTCCTGTAAATTGCGTGACGGATGTTTTTCCTTCTGTTCCCGTAATTCCAACCAAACGGAGAGCTGTCACCGTATCTTTATAGAAACGTTTAATGCAAGTATCCATTGTCTGCTGAATATCATCTACTTTTATTAATGGAATTTTTGTTGAAATCGTTCCCGAATATTTTTTTTCATACACTATTGCGGAAACAGCCACTTCTTCAAGTTTCTTTATAAAGTCAAGCCCATGATACTTCTCTCCTTGCATCGCAAAAAAAAGATCTCCCTTTTTTGCATAACGACTATCTGAAGAGAGTCCTGTTATTTCAACATCTTTAATAGTTTCATCACAATTTATTTCAGGTATTAAGACTGATAGTTTCACATATCCCCCTTAATGGGTTAAAAGCTGTAATTTGGGAAGATCCGTTAATCGATCTGGCTTTACATTCATGATTCTAAGTGTATTCCCCATGATCTCTGAAAATACCGGAGCAGCAACAGCACCTCCGTAATATCCATCTTTTGTAGGCTCATCAATCATAACGACAACGACATATCGTGGATTTGTAATCGGAGCAATTCCTGCAAAAAAGGCACGATGTTTATCCTTACTGTATTTCCCACGTTCCAATTTTCGTACCGTCCCTGATTTTCCACCTACTCGATAATTTTTTACTTTAGCTTTTGAGCTTGCTGCTTCAGTGACAACTTTTTCTAATAGCGATACCATTGTTTCTGTCACATCAGGAGAAAAAATTTGTTTTGATTCATAATTCCCATTCTTCTTTTGTGGACTCAATCCAGATTTGATAATCTTTAAAGGCTCAAGTTTCCCTTGATTTGCAAATACAGAATACATCTGTGCTAATTTGGAAACATTTAAGCTTATGCCGTATCCAAATGATTTCGTAGCATGTTCAAACTGACTTCTTTCCCAACGCTTCACATCACCCAAACGACCTACTTGCTCCCCTGAAATCGAAAGAGAGCCTTTTTGACCTATTCCTAAATTTTGATAAAGTTTCCATAAAGCAGATGCGGGAAGGGATAATGCAATTTTAGCAACGCCAATATTACTAGACTTAACTAAAACCGTTGTAACATTCATTGAACTTGTTTTTGATACATCCACAATTCGATTACCGCTTACAATATAAGCAGGTCCTGTTTCAATAACAGAATTAGGAGTCCACTTTCTTGACTCCAATCCTAATGCCACAACAAAAGGTTTGATCGTTGAGCCAGGCTCAAATACATCAGAAATTGTTCTATTTTTCATAAGCTCAGGAATTCGATGTCTTAAATTATTAGGGTTTCCTGCAGGTTGACTTACCATTGCGAGCACTTCACCATTCCATGCATCCACAACAATCGCAGCACCACTTTTCGCTTGGTGACGTACCATTGCTGACTTTAACGCTCTGTAAGTCGAAAGTTGTATCCTTCGATCGATTGTTAGAACAAGCGTTTCTCCAGGTTCTGCATTTCTTACAACTCGATGTTCTTCTATAATTCGATTTTTAGTATCTCTAATCACTTGTTTTGAACCAGGAACACCTTTCAAGCTATCATTATGTTCTAATTCAATCCCTTCAATTCCATCATCATCGGCATCCGTAAATCCTAACAATTGTGATGTAATTTCAGCATCAGGATAAAATCTCTTATATTCTTTTTCGATATATATTCCAGGTAAATTGAGTCTTATTACCGCATCTGCCTCATGAGGAGGGATTCTACGTTTTAGCCAAACAAAACGAGAATTCTCACGTTTAGACATAAGTTCTGCAACATGTTTAGTTTCCATATTCAAAGCACTTGCAAGTGATTTGAAATAATCAGAATATTCATTTAGTACTAAAGGATCTCCCCAGACAGAATATACTTCTGTTGATACCGCTAAAGGCTCACCATTTCGATCCAAAATCATTCCTCTAACTGCAGGAATATTTATGCTTCGCATGATGCGATTGTTTACTTCATTTAGTAAAAAATCTTGCTCGATAATTTGTAAACTAAATGCTCTCACTAAAAGAGATCCCGCTAAAACATAAAAAAACACCAACACAAATATGCGTCGGTAGTTTTTATGTTTTTTTAACTGATTGGCAGTCTTTGTTTGCACTTCAGCCATTGTTCTCCCTATTGAATATATTCATTATGAGCAGATGCCATTTTTGTGCTCACCAATGCTTTTTGTTTTTGTTCTAAAATATAGACAACTGCATTATGGTCTGGAATTACCATCCCTAATGCTTCTCTAATATTTGAATCTAATAAAACTGAAGTAATTAACATACTCTCTTCAAGTTTCAATTTATTCCATTCTGCATTCAATGAATTTTTTTCTTGGAGCGTTTTTTCATATTGCGACCAAAGTTGTCTTTTTTCTTGAGTATTTGCAACATGAAATATACCAACAACTGTCGCCATAATTGCAACTAGTAATGTTAAGATATCTGATCTCATTTATATTTTCTCCGCTACTCTCATAATCGCACTTCTTGCTCTTGGGTTTTTTTCACACTCTTGTGCAGAAGCTTTAATGGGTTTATAGGTTATTTTCATCGTAGGCGCAGTAACAGCATATGCGATAGGTAAGTCAGGAAATTGATCTTTTGGTTTCGCATATTGGTTGATGAACTGTTTTACAATTCTATCTTCCAAAGAATGAAAACTAATTACGACCAAACGCCCACCTGATTTTATATGTCGATACGCAACCTCTAATGTCTCTTCAAGCTCTTTAAGCTCTTCATTTACTGCAATCCTGATTGCTTGGAAACAACGTGTTGCTGGATGTTTATGTTTATCTTTAAAAGGAACAGCACTACTAATAATTTCTGCTAATTGTTTTGTTGTTGTGATTGACTGTTTCTCTCTTTCATAAATAATTTTATTTGCAATTTTAGATGCAAATTTTTCTTCACCATATGTTCTAAATACAGTTACCATCTCAGCATAATCGCTATTATTGACCCACTCTTCCGCGCTTACTCCATTACTTGGATCCATTCTCATATCAAGAGGACCCTCCTGCATAAAGCTAAATCCCCTCTGTGCATTATCTAACTGAGGAGAAGAAACTCCAATATCCATCAGAACACCATCTACCTTTTCAACCTCAAAGTGAGTAAGTGCATCAGCTAAGTTACTCATTCTTCCTGAGAAAAAATGAAAATTTGGGAATTCCGAAAATATCTCTTTTGCATATTTTTGCGCTTCAGGATCTCGATCAATCGCAATCAACTGCCCTTCATTATCTAAATTCGACAATATTGCTTTAGAGTGCCCACCCCTACCAAAAGTTGCATCCACGTAAGTACCTGAAGCCTTAATATTCAATGCCTCAACCGCTTCCGTTAGTAGCACACTTGTATGGGTGAAATTTTCCATTCTTAAAGTTTTTATCTTCTTTTAGTAAATCAGGAACATATTTTTACCACTTTTTACCACTTTTTACCACTTTATTTTATTTTTTTATTAAAAACATAAAAAAAGCACCTAGAATTTAGGTGCTTTTTAAATTAAAACTATTCTTAAGTTTAAGCTTGACTACGCTGGTTTTGCAAAAGAGCGCTCTCTGCTTTTATTGCGATCTCTATTCTGTCTCGGTGCATGTTCACGATCACCTTGCGCTCTTGGTTTACTTTTAGAGTAATTAGAGGTGCGTTTCTTTCCATTACGATTTCTAGAATCGTTACGACCGCCACTTTTACGTTTAGCTTCTCTGAATTTATCGATACTTAGCGTTGGCTCAAGTCCTTCAACTTCACTAATATCAACTTTATGAGAAGTGTATTGGTTGATTGCTGTTAAACGCTTATGATCTCTCATGTTCACGATACTTACCGCACATCCTGTACGGCCTGCGCGTCCTGTACGGCCAATTCTATGAACATAGTCTTCAGGCTTCATAGGAAGACCAATGTTGATCACATGGGAAATGGAGGCAACATCAATTCCACGCGCTGCAACATCCGTTGCAACTAAGAATTTCACACGACCACGGCGCAATAAATCCAATCGGCGATTGCGTACTTTTTGAGGAATTCCACCATGCAAATACGTCACAGATAATCCTTTATCTTCTAACATCTCTGCGATCGATTCACTCTCAATTTGAGTTGAAGTAAAGACCACGGCTTGATTAATATCTTTACTATCTAACCAATGCATTAATAATTGAATTTGATGTTTTTGATCATCCGCCCAGTTAATTTGTTGCGCAATATTCACGTTCACCATTTCTTCTGAAGCAAGCTCAATTTTAACAGGCTCTTTCATCATCGCTTCAGCAAGCTTCATGATATTTTTAGGGAATGTTGCGGAGAACATTAGGTTCTGCTTACAATGTGTACATGCTTCTCTTAATGCTTTTAAATCATCTGCGAAGCCAAGATCTAACATACGATCCGCCTCATCGGCAACGAAGAACTCAACCTCAGAAAGAGAGACAATTTTTTGAGA
>CAZBKP010000054.1:0-4764 GCA_964492525.1 uncultured Cardiobacteriales bacterium | reverse complement strand
CCGCCTCATCGGCAACGAAGAACTCAACCTCAGAAAGAGAGACAATTTTTTGAGAATAGAGATCAATTAAACGACCAGGTGTTGCAACAAGTAACGTCACATTCTCAAGTTCACGAATTTGCTGTCCATAAGGCATTCCCCCCACCACAGTAGAAATTCTGATTCCCCGTGCATTTCCTTTTAAGCGAATCGCTTCTTTAGAGACCTGCTGCGCAAGCTCTCGTGTTGGGCAAAGAATAAGTGCTTTAGGCTTAACAACAGTTTTACCCTTCCCTCTACTATTTCCAGTGCGCTTATTTGAAGATGCACCTTCTCTTTTTTCATCTAAAGACTCGCTTAAAAGATGATTCAAAATAGGTAGAAGAAATGCGGCTGTTTTTCCACTTCCTGTTTGGCTACTTACCATAAGGTCTTTGCCTTCAAAGGCATGAGGAAGAACTTGTTCTTGTACAGAGGTTGCTTCAGAGTACCCCATTGCATCTAATGCACTTAAAAGAATAGGATTAAGATTTAATTCAGAAAATTTGATCGCCATAAAATATCACTCTATATAAGATAGAGTGCCTTATATAATAATTAATTAGGTTTGATTGATAAAACTCAGTCAAAAGAAGCTCATCATCAATGACCTATTCAATTTGAGTGAGCACTCGCTCAATAAGGCTTACGGAGATGAGAACGAAGTATTATACAGCTATCTTGGCAATACGCAAATAAACTTTAAAAATCGATATAAAACAAACATAAAAAAAGCACACTCGAATATGAATGTGCTTTTTTATGACAAACTACTAAAATTTAGTCCATTAAATTCACATGTTTTGTTTCATGAACCATGAGAACAGAGATAAAACTGATCACCGCAACTGCTGTCAAATATAAGCCTACATAATAAATGCCTTTCTCATACCCCATAAGGTAAGTGATAGCAAAAGGTGGAAGCGATCCCCCTAAAATCCCCCCCAAGTTATAGGTCATTGATGCACCTGTATAGCGAACTTTTGTTGGGAAAATTTCAGGCAAAAAAGCACCCATAGGGGCAAAATTAAAGCCCATCGCAAAAAGCGCAAATGAGAGATAAACTGTTGTCCAAAGGGTATTTCCTGAGGTAACAGAAACCCCAAATCCTAAGCCTGCTCCAATGATAATAAAATAGCTCACCAATAAAATTGGTTTTCGCCCATATTTATCACTTAAAGATGCAGAAATTGGAGAGGCAATCGCCATAAACATTATCGCAATAGAGAGCATCGTCAGATACTGAATCCTTGAATACGCACCCGTTGCACTTGAAGTCCCATATTGTAAGGAGAATACTGTAATAATAAAAAATAGCGTATAGCATGCAACCATACTGATAGAGCCTAAACAGAGCACTTTTATATGCTTAGAAAACATCTCAACAAGTGGAATATGTACTCTATCATTTGTCTTTTCGAGCTTTTTGAAAGCCGCACTTTCAACGATACTGAGACGAACATACAATCCTAAGAATACCAATACTGCACTCAATAAGAACGGAATCCGCCATCCCCAACTATTGACTTGAGCAGGTGTTAACATGTTTTCTATCAAGATAAAAATACCACATGCAGCCACAAATCCAATCGGTGGACCTAATTGTGGAAACATTCCAAAGAGTGCGCGCTTCCCTTCTGGAGCATTTTCAGTTGCAAGAAGTGCAGCCCCTCCCCACTCTCCACCAAGCCCTAACCCCTGCCCAAATCTCAATAAGCATAATAAGAAAGGCGCAACGAATCCCATTTGATGATATGTTGGAAGCGCACCGATCAGGGTGGTACTAATCCCCATAATTAATAGTGATGCAACGAGAGTTGTTTTTCGCCCGATTCGATCCCCAAAATGTCCAAAAATTGCAGAACCGACAGGACGCGCCACGAAGGCCACACCGAATGTCAAAAAGGACAGTAGAGACTGAGCTTCAGGACTAGAGGATGGGAAAAAGAGCGGTCCAATAAAAAGTGCGGTTGCCAGCCCAAAAATATAAAAGTCATAGAATTCAACGGCTGTTCCAATAAAACTTGCAAGTGCAACTTTTACATATGAATTTGCCGGTTGCGTTTTTTCTTGAATCGTTTCTGATTCTAATGTTTCGCACATTCCTTGTGCACTAAGTAATTCAGACATTACTTACACCCCTTTAATATCAAATATAAATTAGTATTTTCCCGATAACGTCGAACTTAATGGGTGCAATTCGAATACATACCTTTTGGGTGTTTTTTGTTATAGGTTATTTTTTATAACACAACATAATTTATGAAAAAAGGAAGTGACTAATTATTGATCATTTATCCCACACCATTCCTTTAAAACTTGTGATTAAATAAATATTAGATGTAACGACATATACCATTTATATATCCAAAGATTTTCTCCAGAAATACTACCTAAACTTTTATCTGCATCTTGGAATTTTTTTCGGATTATCTACCCGCCACTTGTATCTCGGATAATTATCTATATACCAATTAATAGATTTTATAGCTATATCACGAAATTCCTCATCATTCCAAAGATCTATTATTTTCCTTCTATCCAATCTATCGACTTGTCTCGTCTTTTGATATACCCAACCTAAATATGAGTCGAGCTTTAACATTTTTTCTTTATGATGACCATGAGGTATCGATGGATGAAAATCTCTATCATACGGATTAAAAATCCAATCTTTTAGACCTACTTTTTTAGATATAAACTGAAGAAATTCTTTGTTCCCCATGTTTATACTCAGCTGAACTTTTCTATTCTCATAAAATTGATATTGATTATCATTATTTTCATTTTCTTCCTGCAACCAATTATCCTCACTATTACATTCTTCCACTAAAAGAATATCACTAACTTTCTTATAAACTAAGTCATTTGGGTTGCACATATCCTTTAGTGATAGCATTCTATCAAGAAAATGAGTAACGCTTAAAGTCCCGAGATAGAAGGAATATAAAGACAAATTAAAATACAAGCCAGATGCTTCTTTTTCTAGATACATATCATTTCCTTTATCTAAATCAATCTTCTATATTTCAGCAAAGTTCTATGCCACATAAACTAAATGCATTATACATACCGATTAATCTATAAAATAATTTCTAATCATTAAAAATCCCCAATAATGAAAATTCACTATTGGGGTTGGTGATTAATCTAAAAAATATACAATTTATTTCATCAATCGATTTAAGCGATTCACAAACTCAGAAGGATTATCTAACGCAGATCCTTCTAATAGCAACGCTTCTTCATAAATCAAAAGTGCTAAATCATTTGCGGTTGCATTATCCGTTTCTCTTGCGATGCGCTCTACAAGTGGATGCTTCACATTGACTTCAAGCCATGGCTTCATACTTGGAACAGCATGCCCTGCTTCTTTTAGCATTCGCTCAAAATGGCCACTTAAAGCATGTTCATTTCTCACAAGAACCGATGCTGAATTTGTCAAACGTTTAGATACTTTCACGCTATCAACTTTATCACCTAACACATTCGTGATTTTATCGATGATAGCTTTCTCTTCATTTGAAAGGTTTTCTTCTTTTTTCTCTTCATTTTCTGTTTTATCGTCTAAATGAACGTCCCCTTTTGCGACATTCACAAACTTTTTGCCTTCAAACTCAGTTAAGAAGCCCATCATCCAGTCATCAATCACGTCTGTCATCAATAGCACTTCATACCCTTTCGTCTTATAGATTTCAAGGTGCGGGCTATTTTTTGCAGTATTGAGATTCTCAGCAGTGATGAAGTAAATACTTTCTTGCCCTTCTTTCATTCTGCCAATGTAATCTTGAAGAGAAACTTCTTGTTCATCATTCTCTGTAGAAGAAAAGCGCATAAGTTTTGCAATACTTTCTCTATTCGCATGATCTTCGCCTGTTCCCTCTTTTAACACTCGGCCAAACTCTTTCCAGAATTCAGCATACTTCTCTTTCTCACTTTCAGCTAAAGTTGAGAGCATTGAAAGGACACGTCGGGTTACACCTTGTTTAATAGAGTCAATCGTTGGAGATGATTGCAAAATCTCACGAGAGACATTCAAAGGAAGATCTTGAGTATCCACGACTCCTTTGATAAAACGTAAATATCGAGGAATCAACTTTTCAGATGCATTCATGATGAAAACACGACGCACATAAAGTTGCAAGCCATACTCATGCCCTTGTTCCCACATTCCCATGGGCGCATGTTTAGGCACATATAAGAGTGAGGTATAAGAGACTTTCCCTTCGACTTTATTATGTGACCATGTTAATGCATCCTCATAATCGCCACTAATGTGCTGATAAAAGGTTTGATACTCCTCATCCGTAATCTCTTTTTTATCGCGCTGCCATAAGGATGTTGCCGAGTTAACTTGTTCAATCTCGATCTCTGTGGTGGTTGTTTCTTCTTCACCCTCTTTTTCAGCCGGAACCGTTTTAACGCGTTCAATCTCCATCATCACAGGATATGCAATATGATCGGAATATTTCTTAATAATCTGCTTTAACGACCACTCATTGAGAAGATTAATATGCTCATCTCTTAGGTGAAGCATGATCTCTGTTCCTGCGCTCGCTTTTGTCGTAGGCTCTAGTGTGAATGAGCCTTCTCCATTAGATTCCCATACAACCGCACTCTCTTCAGGTTCTCCTGCTTTGCGAGTCGTTAAGGTTACTTTATCAGCAACAATAAATGCAGAATAGAACCCAACCCCGAATTGACCAATGAGATGAGAGGTATCTTGATCGCTTTTCTCTAATTTAT
>CAZBKP010000053.1:0-9486 GCA_964492525.1 uncultured Cardiobacteriales bacterium | reverse complement strand
GTGATGTTTGGTATCAAACAACCCCAGATATGATATCAAACAACACGACAAACTTATGTAGCTTAGGTACACACCAAAAAGATAGCTTTGAATGGTCTTTCTTTTGCAAAAAAAACGATACAAGCTTGGATATAACCTATATTAACATTAATGAATCTTGGAGTTTTAATGATTTAACCCTCTCCCTTCACTTTCTGTCTGAAAAAAAATGCATAAACTCTCTTTCAAATTTTGAAAGTTTTCTCAAAAAAAAATTAGGAAATGCTAAAGCAGAGAATCAAACTGAAGGGTATTTTTGGCAGATTAACCAATCAGATTGGGGGATTTGGTTAACTAAAACACAAACAATAGAAAAAAAATCCAAAAATCCGATGTGTGTCATAAAAATCACACATTCTTTCGGTGCAAAAGAATATCTAGATGATGATAATTCATTTTAACTGATATAATAAAGGGAGTTTTGTAGATTTTTTTTGATTATTCTTTAGGAGGTTTAGAGTGGCATATGTCTTAATTTTAAATTGTGGTAGCTCTTCATTAAAATTTTCTTTGATGGATGAGAAAAGTGAAAGCGTTGAAGTTTCTGGTCTTGCAGAAAGATTAGGAGAAAAAGGTGCTGTAATTACTACAAAATTTAATGGTGAAAAAATTCCACATGATTTAGGAGATGGAAGTGCTCACCAACAAGCTGTTGAATATATTTTAAACTTCCTTACAGAAAAAAATTTCATTAATCAGGTTAAAGCAATTGGACATCGTGTCGTTCATGGTGGAGAAAAATTCACCTCTTCCGTATTAATTGATACAAACGTCCTTAAGGCAATCGAAACATGCACCCCCCTTGCACCGCTTCATAATCCTGCTAATCTTGTGGGTATAAATGCTGCAATGAAAGCATTTCCAAGTTTGCCTCAAGTTGCTGTTTTTGATACAGCATTCCATCAAACAATGCCCGAAAAAGCATTCCTTTACGCGATTCCAATGGATCTATATCGCAAAGATAGTATCCGTCGTTATGGATTTCATGGAACAAGTCATCGCTTTATTGCTCAAAAAACAATTGAGTTTTTAAATTTACCTAAAGACAATAATGCAATTATTAGTGCCCATTTAGGAAATGGTGCGTCAATCGCTGCGATTCTAAATGGAAAATCTGTAGATACAAGTATGGGACTAACGCCATTAGAAGGGCTTGTAATGGGGACTCGTTCTGGTAGTATCGACCCTGGTGTTTTCAATTATCTAGCAAACAAATACAATATGTCTGTTGCAGAAATTGACACTTTACTTAATAAAAAGAGTGGATTATTAGGATTATCTGAAATCTCTAATGATTGCCGCACTATTGAAGAAGAAGCAGCAAAAGGTAATAAAGGTGCGATCATGGCACTTGAAGTATTTTGCTATCGTTTAGCTAAAATGATTGCCTCTTATCTTGTTCCATTAGGGAAACTAGATGCGCTTGTATTCACGGGTGGGATTGGAGAAAATGACGTTGATATTCGTAAAAAAGTTATCAATTATTTATCATTTTTAGGATTCACTTTAGATGAAAGCGCAAACCAAAAAGCTTTCCGTGGTGGAGAGGGTGTTATCGCTTCTAGCCCGAATTTTGGTAAAGCAATTGTACTCTCAACAGATGAAGAATTAATGATCGTTAGAGATACTTTAGAAATTGTTGGATAAATTTATTAATTAAATTACGATTGGAGTCAAAGCACCATGAAAACTATTTATATTCTTCCTCTTGGAAAAACTAAAGGCCTTACTGCACTTTCATTGTCCGTACAGTCTGTGTTACAACAAGAGAGCAATGAAAAAGTAGGTTATATTAACTTAGTTGATGAAAATAATCATGGTGCTATGACATTAGAGTCCATCGAAAAAATGGTCTTAGACAATCAATATGATGTTGTATTAGAAAAACTCGTAGCCTCTATCATGAAGTCATCAGGCAACTGCAATACACTCATTATCGAAGGCATTGAACCCTGTATGACAACACCTTTCGTAGACCAGCTCAATAGAGATATTATTTCTAACTTCCAAGCGAGTTCTATTCTTGTTACTGGAGATTATACAAAAATTCCGCAAAGTGATATTTCAAAATTTCTAAATCTTTACACTAAAGACCCCATTCATCAGAAAAATCGCGCGATTGGGTATATTGCAAACCAAGAGATATCATCTGAGCTTGCGATTCCATATTTTGGATTTATTCCTGATAATCTATCTAATAATGTGAGTGAAGCACAATCTCAAATTCTAAAATATATCGATAGTGCTTTATTATCTAAAGTAATCAACAACCAAGTAGATAAACACCTGACCACGCCAGAGATTTTTAAATATTCACTTATTGATCAAGCACAAAAAGCAAATAAGCGTATTATCTTGCCTGAAGGTGCGGAACCTAGAACGCTTGAAGCCGCAATTTATTGTGAACATAATAAAATTGCAAAATGTGTTCTCGTTGGATCTCCCTCAGAAATTAAGGATGTCGCAGAACAACATGGATTGGCGATTCCCTCTTCCATTGAAATTATTGATCCTAGTATCGTTGCTAAAAACTATGTAGATACACTCGTTGAATTGCGAAAGCATAAAGGAATGACAAAGGAAACCGCAGAGATCCAAGTCCAAGATAATGTTATTTTAGGTACACTCATGCTCGCAAAAGGGGATGTTGATGGGCTTGTGTCTGGTGCAATTCATACAACAGCAGATACTATTCGCCCTGCTCTACAGCTGTTAGGAACAGATAAAAACTCATCAATTGTCTCCAGTGTCTTTTTCATGCTTATGCCAAATCAAGCGTATGTGTATGGAGATTGTGCGGTAAATCCTAATCCCTCTCCTGAACAACTTGCAAATATTGCAATACAATCTGCAAATACGGCTCAAGCGTTTGGCATCTCCCCTAAAGTGGCAATGATCTCCTATTCAACAGGAAATTCAGGAATGGGTTCGGATGTAGAAGCTGTTAAAGAGGCGACGAAACTTGCTAAAGAAAAAGCGCCTAACCTATTACTGGATGGCCCTTTGCAATTTGAT
The DNA here is from genome assembly GCA_964492525.1 of uncultured Cardiobacteriales bacterium. Classification (GTDB taxonomy): domain Bacteria; phylum Pseudomonadota; class Gammaproteobacteria; order Cardiobacteriales; family Wohlfahrtiimonadaceae; genus Wohlfahrtiimonas. The sequence goes on along the minus strand of CAZBKP010000053.1, from coordinate 6,432 downwards.
GCAGCCTATGTGCCTAGCGTAGGTCGTCAAAAAATGCCTGATAGCAAAGTGGCAGGCAATGCGACTGTTTTCATTTTTCCTGATCTTAATACAGGAAATACTACGTACAAGGCTGTTCAGAGAAGCGCAAATATTATTAGTATCGGTCCTGTCTTACAAGGTCTTTCTAAGCCTGTAAATGATTTATCTCGAGGAGCGCTTGTTGAGGACATTATTTTCACGATCGCAATCACAGCGATTCAAGCTAATCACTAATGCCTACCATTCATAAAAGCAAAGTAGAGCCTTACTCTGTTGAACAAATGTTTAACCTTGTGAATGATGTTGAAAGCTACCCAAATTATCTACCTTGGTGTAAAAATGTACAAATTCTTAGCCAAGGTGATAATAGTATGAATGTCAAAGTGGAAGTTGCCAAAGGACCTTTAAATAAAGTCTTTACTACGCAAAATACTCTCATTCAAAATAAATCCATTTCAATGAGGTTATTAAATGGACCTTTTAAGTATTTAGAAGGAGAATGGTCTTTTGAGTCTATAGATAACAATCAATGCAAGATTACTTTTGACTTAAACTTCGAACTTGCACTCGGCCCTTTTTCTAAGATGCTTAATCCTATCTTTGAGAGCCTATATAGCTCGTTGATTAAAGCTTTTACTGATCGAGCTCGGCAACTCTATGGTACAAAAGTTATTTAGAACTATGATTACAGTTGAATATATATTGGCATTTCCTGAAAACCAAGAAATTGAATTCATCGAAATAGAAAATGGTGCAACCCTACAAGATGCGCTTAGAATAAGCAGACTAGATAAAAAAGCAAAAGATCTAATTCAAACCCCAAAATATGGAGTCTTTAATCAAATTGTAGAGCATAACTACATTCTCAAAAATGGCGATAGAATAGAAGTATGTCGCCCCTTAATCATCGACCCTAAAACTGCTCGAAAAATACGAGCAATGAAAAAATCAACGCATTCAAAATAGTGAACTTCTATTCTAAATTACAAAAATCAAACTGACGCCATGCCTCATAGACAGAGATTGCGACTGTATTTGAAAGGTTCAAACTCCGTCCATTTTGAGTCATGGGAAGTCGACATCTTTGATTACTTGGGAAGCTTTCTAATAAATCATTTGGAAGCCCACGAGATTCAGGACCAAAAACTAATACATCACCAGATGCAAATGAGACTTCGTAGAAATTACGACATCCTTTTGTTGTCATGAGATAAACTCGATTAGGGCTAATTGCTTCGTAGCACTCCTTGAATGAATCCCAAAGTTTGACGTCTGCCCATTCGTGATAATCTAATCCTGCTCTTACTAACTCTTTATCATCCATTTTAAATCCAAGTGGCTTAATCAGATGCAAGTTAACACCTGTATTTGCGCAAAGTCGGATGATATTTCCAGTATTAGGTGGAATTTCGGGCTCGTATAAAATAACGGATAGTTTTGCCATATTAATGTCTCGCACAACCATTGAAGATCGTGCTACCTTTTTTCAATGTTACTGAGTGTGTATATTGGGCATTCGCAACTGAACACGCTTTCTCTGTGAAAACAATGTTAATATCCCCTGCTTTAGAATTAAGATATATGACTTTATCTTTTTCACTTACATCCCAATTGATCATTTTATTTTCATATAATCCAGGGAATGAAGCTTCATAACGACGACCATTAATCCGCCCACTCCATTCTGGAGAACGACCATCCATTTGCCATACTTGAGATAACTCTGATGGATCCATAGGAGGTGTTTCCTCTAATTTACTTTGATTAGCACATGCTGAAAGTACAATCATTACTCCTAAGATAGATAGTTTTTTCATAGAAATATTCCCCTTAAAATTCTAATGATGTTTTTGATGATACTGTAGTGCCGCATCAATAAAACTTATAAATAATGGATGCCCATCTCTAGGTGTCGATTTAAACTCTGGATGCGCCTGGCTACCAATAAACCATGGATGATCAGGAATTTCAATAAATTCAGCTAAAGCATCGCCTTTAGACCAACCTGAGAAAACCAATCCTGCCTGCTTTAATACATCTAAATAATCATTATTAAATTCATAACGATGACGATGTCTTTCATTTGTTTCATTTCGTCCATATATTGTCTGAACTTTGGTTCCATCTTCTAAAATACAATATTGTGCACCTAAACGCATTGTACCACCTACATCCGAATTGGCAGATCGATGTTCAACCTGTCCCGCTGCATTTACAAAATCTGTAATCAAACCAATCACAGGATGTGGTGTATCTTTACGTATTTCAGTACTATTTGCATCTTTTAATCCTGCAACATTGCGAGCATATTCAATCACGGCAACTTGCATTCCTAGACAAATTCCAAAATAAGGAATTCTATGCTCACGAGCAAACCGAACGGCTCTAATTTTACCTTCTATCCCTCGCTCTCCAAATCCACCGGGAACTAAAATAGCATCAATATTATTAAATACTTTTTCTAACTCTTCATCGGATTCAAGTCCTTCAAGAGTTTCTGAATCTAGATAATGAATTTTAACTTTAACAGAATTTTTGATTCCTGCATGAAATAGTGCTTCATTCACTGACTTATAGGCATCCGTTAGCTCAATATATTTTCCAACCATCATTACATTAACTTGTGTAACTGGTTCCAAAATATTTTTTACAACATTATCCCATTCACTTAAATCAGCAGGAGGTGCCGTTAAATGAAGAGAATCTAAAACAACTCGATCCAACCCTTCCTCATGAAGTATTCTTGGGAGCTCATAAATAGACTTTGCATCCTTGCATTGAATCACCGCATCTGAAGAAACACTTGTAAATAGCGCGATTTTTCTTTTCTCTTCTTCAGGAATATTTTCTTCTGTTCTACAAATTAATACATCAGGCTGAATTCCAATTGACCGAAGCTCTTTAACAGAATGTTGTGTTGGTTTTGTTTTCAATTCACCCGATGCTTTTAAATATGGTACAAGTGTCAAATGCATAAATAGAGATTGCTCTTTTCCCAACTCTGCACCTAATTGTCGAATCGCTTCTAAAAATGGAAGAGATTCAATATCACCAACAGTTCCACCAATTTCAATAAGCGCAATATCTGCATCTCCAGCCGCTTGACGAATACAACGCTTTATTTCATCTGTGATATGAGGGATCACCTGAACTGTCCCACCTAAATAATCTCCTCGTCGTTCTTTATTGATCACATTCAAATAAATTCGTCCTGCACTCACACTATTTTTCCGTGTTGCAGTCATACGTACAAAACGTTCATAGTGCCCAAGATCAAGATCTGTTTCTGCACCATCCTCAGTTACATAGACCTCTCCATGCTGAAAAGGACTCATTGTTCCTGGGTCTACATTAATGTATGGGTCTAATTTCATCATAGTCACTTTAAGTTTTCGTGACTCTAAAATAGCACCTAGTGATGCAGCAGCAATACCCTTTCCTAATGATGAAACAACACCACCTGTAACGAAGATAAAACGTGTCATTGAATTTCCCTGATAGACATATAAAAGACAAACGGATCAGGGAGTGTATTTTAGGGTATTTTTACCTAATTGGCGAGGATGATATTATTTTTTTATCGACTAAGCTTGTTTTTGATCATTATCCGCCCATGATTTCTTTACGAAACATAAAAAAAACAGCCCCAAGCAAACATAACCCTGCCCAAATATAATCCATCCTAAAGGGTTCTTTCAGAACGAGCAGTGAAAATGGGATAAACACTGACAGACTCAATACTTCTTGAATAATTTTGAGTTGCCCTGCTGTTGCCACCTCATATCCAATTCTATTTGCAGGAACTTGTAATAAATATTCAAATAAAGCGATCCCCCAACTTACTAGTGCAGCAATAATCCAAGTTCGAGAATGCATGAACTTAAGATGCCCATACCATGCAAATGTCATAAAAATATTACTTAAGGTTAGTAATCCAATCGTTATAAAAATAGGTGAAATATTCATAATTTAGTGTCTCTTACAATATTACTATATATTCAATTTATCAAATAAAAAAACCTCTCAATAACAGAGAGGTTTTAAAAATAAATCTTTAAGATTATCGTTGTTTTGGATTTGGGAACTTTTGATTTAATTCTTGTTCCAACTCTAACCAGTTCTCAGGAAGCTCATGTGCGATTCCTTTATGACAGTCAATACACGTTTGATTGGTATCATTAGCCAAGGTATGCCCTGTTCTTGCACGAGGTGATTGAAGCGCTAAATCCATTTGTGATTCATTATGGCAACTTCTACACCCTTTTGAATCACTCTTTTTCATTCGTGACCACTCTCTAAAAGCGAGATGTCCTCGACGTGCTTCAAACTTCTCACGTGTATCAATCGATTTTCCAATAAAATGTTGATAAACATCGTTCGCAGCTTGCATTTTACGAATTAATAATGCAATTCCTTCTTCAGGAACATGACATTGTGAGCATTTTGGTCGGACACCTGTACGGTTAACATCATGCACTGAGCCTGTAAACTCTTCTTTGTTAAATTGCATTGTGTGGCATCCCGTACAAAAACCATCACTATTCGTCCACTCAAGTGTCTTAACTGTACCAAAGATGAAAATCCCACCCACAACAAAGCCTGTGAGCAATAACGTTCCTAATGCCCATTTTGATGAAGGCTTTCTCAGAAATCGCCATAATTTTTTAAGTGACTTCATTTATTGCCCCTTTAATTTATCTGATGGCACAAAACTATTTTCAATAAGCGCAGGTGCATTCGATTGTGGGACATGACATTGCGTACAAAACCAACGTCCTGGCGCAATTTTATCCGTACGAATACCACTTTGTGCATCTATATAATGACTTTCAGGTGCCGAAACAGTTTTGAAGTCAGTATTATAGGGCCATGAATGGCAACGTAAACACTGATTCGCTTTCAAATTAATCTGATATTTGTCAACCTTATGCGGAATCAAAGGAGGTTGTTGACGGTAGTTTTTACGAAGAACTTCACCTTCCAAATATTGGTAAGGCTCAACCTCAGTGATTTCTTCATCCACAGCAACATCACCACGAAGCCCTTTAACTTCATCGGCAAATGCTATTCCAAACGAGAGATTTAATACTGCAATAATAAAAACTGATTTCATTTTCATGGGTGGTCTCACTTTACAATAATTACTTTGTTTTATTGACTTTAAATTGATGTATCGACCAATTATAGGTAAACACATTTTCAGGGCATACATCGATACAGCGTCCACAGCGAGTACAATCACTAAACCCTACACAAGGCGAAATGGACTTCCCGACAAATTCTAATTTATTTTGAATTAAAGGGCGAAGGACATAAGGCTCAGGACACGCTTTGTAACAATCCATACAATCATCACATGCCACAATATTATTCGCATTAATACTTAACGGGGTTCTCTTTCCGAGTAATCCATAAAACGCACCGACAGGACATAAATGCCCACACCATAAATGAGCGGCACCTATAATATCGAGAATAAAAATAACCGTTAATAAGATAATACTAAAATTTGCTATTGAAACTCCACCATAAACGATGACCCTCATAATCCCCGTAATAGGATTCACGAGCTCCCAAATAATTGTTTGCATCACGAGTGAAAGAATCAACACCAACCCTAAAATATAAATTCTAGCTCTTTTAGAGATGGATAATTGGTTGGTAATTCTAAGTTGTCGACGAATCCATGCTGCAAGATCAGTAACCATATTCACAGGACAGACAAAAGAACAATATGTTCGACCGCCAACAAGCAGATAAAACCCTACAATTAAAATGACACCGATGATTCCTGTTAGAGTATACCAGTTGCCTGCTAACGTAGATTGCAGAAAGACAAAAGGATCACCTAAAGGAAGCGTGTGCAATATTTCACTATTTGCGAGCGTTCCCTTAAGCACCCAGAATTCATCGTTACGCACATCAGATTCTTTCATATCAGAAATTGCTTCGACACCAATAGTTTGTGCGGAAGTTGATCGTTCTTGATTAACGCCAATAATTGGAATTGTAAATGCGATAAGAATCATAATTTGACAGGTTCTTCGTAGAATCAAAAAACGGTGAGACTTCCACCATCCTTTTTTCTCTATCGCTTCTTCAAACACCAGCGTACTTTTTTGGTTTGCTTTTTTTTCATTCGTCATGGCTTAAATCCTTTTAGATTCTTTGCATCACGAAATGGCAGAGTGAGCTCATCTTTAATAAAAGATTCTCCCCCATTTTTCTCTTTTTCTTCCCATCCTTTACGGTAATGATCGGGTAATTTAGAACGCGCAACATCCCTTGGCAAAACTTTTATTGCTGATGCATATTCAAGCACACACTTCTTCTCACATAAGCCACACCCTGTGCAATGCTCTGCATGAACCACAGGAATAAAATTAGCATGGGCGCCTGTTCGTGTATTTT
>CAZBKP010000052.1:0-9501 GCA_964492525.1 uncultured Cardiobacteriales bacterium | reverse complement strand
AATTTCATTAATAGCTCTTTCTAAACGTTGTAATGAACGATTTTGTCCTACGAGAATTAAGGTTTCATCTAAATTAGGAGAAGATGCACGGCCAACAATAGCAGTACGAAGAGGCATCCCAATTTCTCCCATTTTAACATTTAGAGATTTAGTCAAACTCTTTAATGTTGTTTTTAATGTTTCAGAGTTCCAATCAGTTATATTAGAAAGTGCGTCTCTTAATGCTTCAAGAATTGGCTTCGTTAATGGTGTAAGGTGCGCAATTTTCGATTCGCTCTCGTATTCGACTTCACCTCTATATAAGTAAGCAATCATTTCTGCAAGCTCAACCATGGTATGGCACCTTGCGACATGTGCGGTAGCAGCGCTTTCCAAATATCCCATTTCTGTCGGCTGAATATTAATCGCATTTAAATAAGGAATAAGAAGTGTTGCTAATTTATCAGGATCTAGCTTCATCATGTAATGTTGATTGAGCCATTGAAGTTTAGAGGTATTAAATGCACTTGCTGATTTATTCACATCTTTTAAATCAAAGAGTTTAATGAGTTCTTCAAACGAGAATATTTCTTGATCACCATGAGACCAACCTAAACGGACAAGATAGTTAATAACAGCTTCAGGAAGATATCCCTCATCTCTATATTGGGTGACACTTACAGCACCATGGCGTTTAGAGAGCTTTTGCCCATCATCGCCCAGGATCATCGCCACATGTGCATATTGTGGGACAGGTTTGCCCAATGCTTTAAATATATTGATTTGACGCGGGGTGTTGTTGATATGATCATCGCCACGAACAACATGAGTGATCTCCATATCCATGTCATCAATAACTACGCAAAAATTGTAGGTTGGAGAACCATCGGGTCGCGCGATAATAAGATCATCTAATTCACTGTTTTTTACCGTAATCGGTCCGTGAATGAGATCGTTAAAAGTCACTTCGCCATCTATTGGGTTTTTAAAGCGCACAACAGGCTGAATATCCTTAGGAATATCAGGAAGAATTTTTCCTAGCTCAGGGCGCCATTTTCCATTGTAGCGTGGCTTTTCTTTTTTTAACTCAGCCTCTTTGCGCATAGCATCAAGTTCTTCTGGAGTACAATAACAGTAATATGCAGTCCCAGCTTTTAGCATTTCTTGAATGACTTCTTTATACCGATCAAATCGTTTTGTTTGATAAAATGGACCCTCATCGTATGATAGACCAAGCCAATTCAAACTTTCTATAATTGCATTAACAGCTTCTTGAGTAGAGCGTTCTAAGTCTGTATCTTCAATTCTAAGAACGGTTTTACCATGGTTATGGAGCGCAAATAAATTAGAGTAGAGGGCAGTGCGAGCACCACCAATATGCAAGTACCCCGTCGGGGAAGGGGCAAAACGAGTTTTGATCATTGTAATGTTTTCGATAATCTAGAATTGTACTTTTGGAACTTCTCTCTTATGTTCTTCAATTGGGAGAAGCGCAGCTTCTTTAAAAGAACAGATCCCTCCAACAATGTTATTAGGGAAGACTTGAAGAAGATTATTAAAACTAGTGACTTCAATATTGAATGTCTGTCTATGTGCTGCAATTAAATTCTCAGTTGTCGCAAGTTCATCATGAAGCGATTGCATTTGAGCATCTGCTTTTAAGTCTGGATAATTTTCAACTACTGCCATAAGGCGTCCTAGAGCAGAAGTTAAGCTGTTTTCTGATTGAGCTGCAATTTGCATAAGCTCAGGATTGTCCAAGTTCGCTTTTGCTTGTTGAAGGCTATTATTTGCATGGTTTCGTGCCGAGATAACGCTTTCTAATGTTTCTCTTTCATGCTCCATGTATTTTTTTGCAACTTCTACAAGATTAGGAATAAGATCATGTCGTCTCATAAGTACGACATCAATTTGAGAAAAAGCGTTTTTATAATTATTTCTTTGCGTAACTAATTTGTTATACGTCACAATGAAAAATAGTACGACGACGACGATCGCAACAATAATAATAATTAACGGTGTGCTCATATTGGGGTCTCCATGTTAATAGCCCATTCTAGTATTTACAATGATACAGTATCTTGAAAGATTGGTAAATAAACTTACTTTTTAATTTTAGTGAGTCGTCTTGCGATGAAAATTCCTAATTCGAATAATATAAGCGCCGCGCATGCAAAAAATATCTGAGAAAAGACATCAGGAGGCGTAATAATAGCAGCTACTATAAAAGCACCGACGATGATATATCGTCTTTTATTTTGAATTGACTCTATGGTGATAGCATTCATTAGAACGAGAAGAATGATGATGATTGGGATTTCAAACGCGACACCAAAAATAAAGAAAAGTCGCAGAACAACCGAGAGGTATCGTTCAATATCTGTGGCGACTTCAACGCCTATGGGTGCAGTATTCACAAGGAATTTAAACATCACAGGCATTACGGCGTAATAGGCGAAAAGCATTCCTAAATAAAAGAGGAGAATACTCGAAAACAAAATGGGAAAAACGAGTTTCTTCTCTTTATCATAAAGACCTGGGGCCACAAATGACCATATTTGATAAATAACCCATGGAATTGCTAGAAACAGAGAAATCCATAATGTTAGTTTAATGGGTGTTAAAAAAGGGGAGGTGACTTCCGTTGCGATCATTTTCCCGCCTTCAGGTAAGGCAGAGAGCAAAGGGGATGCTACAAAGACATATATATGATTTGCAAATCCAATCAATAGTAAAAAGATGATAAGGATTCCTGCGAATGCTTTGAGTAGGCAGCTTCGTAATTCTATTAAGTGTTGAACTAAAGGTTGTTCTTTTGTGATTTGGTCAGCCATGATTATTGTGTTCGATTAAAAATAACTTCTTGAATAATTCGTGAGCCTGAAACGCCAACGAGAAGAATTAAAAATGCAATTAAAGCATATTTTGCCGCACGCTTTCCTTTTAAATTTCTATATTTATGTGTAAATAGGAGGAAGGAAAATAATAATAGTGAGGCAATGGATAGGGTAGATCTATGAATGAATGGCTTGGTAAACCACATGGATAGAGAAGGGAACGCAGTTAATAGACTAAGTGCTAGAAAAACTGAGCCAATTAACATGAGTTGAAAAAGCCATTGTTCCATGCTCATAAGTGGGGGGAGATGTTTGAAAATAGGCAAATGGCGTGCTTTTAATAAACGATGTCTAAATAGTATGATAATGGCTTGAACACCCACTAACATCAAAATTGCGTATGCAATGATAGATAGAATGATATGTAAGCTCAGAAGAGGAGTTGTTCTATTTAAGTTGAGTTGTGATCTATAGCTGAATGAGAAGATGAGAGATAAGATTGCAAGTACAAGCAAAAAGAGTCCAATATCAGGATGGCGTTTTAAGTTTGGAATAATGATCACTAATGTTGTAATAACGGTTAAAGAAAATGCATTCGTTGCGCCAATATTGATGCCATTTTGATTGATTAAAGCATGGCTCAAGATAAGCGCATGAATGATGATAGCAATCCATGAAACTATTATGGTTGTATTTATAGAAATAAATGCATGTTTATCTTTTACAAATGCAAAAATATTGTAAATAGCCGTGAGATACCCACAAATTGCAACAATAAATAAAGTTGTTGTCATATGAAACAATTTTCTCTCTTAAAGAAATGTAGTAAAAACTTTTAAGGCTCGTGTAATTAAAGTAAACTACACATTATTTTGTTTATAATACACCAATTTGATGAATATATTCGAGGCATTATGTTTGAAAATTTAAGCAATCGTTTACGCCAAACGATGAAATCTTTACGAGGGCAAGCACGATTAACGGAAGATAATATTAAAGATGCACTTCGTGAAGTGAGAATGGCGTTGTTGGAAGCGGATGTTGCACTTCCTGTTGTAAAAACCTTTGTTGACCGAGTTAAAGAGCGTGCCGTTGGACGTGAAGTGATGGGGAGCTTAAATCCAGGTCAAGTACTTGTTAAGGTTGTACATGAAGAACTCGTTGCTGTGATGGGAGAGGAAAATGAATCTCTTGATTTAAGAGCACAGCCTCCTGCTGTGATATTAATGGCAGGATTACAAGGTTCAGGTAAAACTACAACGACTGGTAAACTTGCTTCATTTTTAAAAGAAAAGCAGAACAAGAAAGTTATGGTTGTCAGTGCGGATATCTATCGCCCTGCTGCAATCGCACAGTTAAAAACAGTTGCAGAGAAAGTCGGTGTTGAGTTTATTACTTCTGAAGCGACAGAAAAAGCTGTAGATATTGCAGTTCGAGCAAAAGATTGGGCGAAGAAAAGTGGTGCAGATGTATTAATCATCGATACTGCAGGTCGTTTACATGTTGATGAAGTGCTTATGGATGAAATTAAAGCAATCCATGCAGCAGTTGATCCTGTCGAAACACTCTTTGTAATTGATAGTATGACAGGGCAAGATGCTGTAAATACTGCAAAAGCATTTAATGATGCACTTGCACTTACAGGTGTAGTACTTACTAAAGTTGATGGTGATGCGCGTGGAGGTGCTGCACTTTCTGTAAGACATGTCACAGGGAAACCCATTAAGTTTATTGGTATGGGCGAAAAACTTACAGCGCTTGAGTCTTTCCATCCTGAGCGACTAGCTTCTCGTATTTTGGATATGGGAGATGTGTTATCCCTAGTTGAAGAGATTGAGTCTAAAGTCGACCAAGATAAGGCGGCTCAACTAACGGAAAAATTCAAAAAAAATCAGCAGTTTGATTTAGAAGATTTTAAAACTCAAATGGAGCAGATGCTTAACATGGGGGGGATTAATACCTTTTTGGATAAACTTCCTGGGATGGGGGATATTGCACAATCTGTAAAAGACAAGGCTGATGATAGTGTTTTTGTTAAGAAAATAGCGATCATTAACTCAATGACAAAGAAAGAGAGAGAAGATTATAAAATTCTCAAAGCACCTCGCAGAATGCGTATCGCAAAAGGTTCAGGTGTCGATATTCAAGATGTTCATCGCCTCTTAAAAGAGTTTGAGCAGATGCAAAGAATGATGAAGCAACTCAAAAAGGGCGGAATTGGTAAAGTCATGAGAACATTCCAAGGAATGAAGAAATTCATGCCTAAGGCATAATATCAAATTAGGGGAGTGAGATGAGCAACAATGAACAACCTGTTGTAACAAATCCACAGGATGCAAAACTTTGGAAGGTGATGGAAAGTGTTTTAAAAGATAGTCTTATTGAACAGCGCCGTCGCCGTCGTTGGGGGATATTTTTTAAAATTATTGTACTAGTGTACTTTTTGGTTTTCTTAGCTATGCTTGCAGGTACTCTAGCACTTAAAAATCAACCCTTTTTAGATGAGTTAGGGACACCTCTTTCAGAATATACCGCTGTCATTAAAATCGAAGGAACCATTTCTGCGACTTCAGATGCAAGTGCAGACAGAATTATTCCTGCTTTAAAGCGTGCATTTAAAGATCCTAAAGCAAAAGCCATTATATTGAGGATAAACTCAGGTGGTGGCTCCCCTGTTCAAAGTGGTTATGTATATGATGAGATTATGCGTTTGAGAAAATTGCATAATGATAAAAAAGTATATGCAGTCATCACAGATATTGGTGCTTCAGGCGCATATTATATTGCAGCTGCGGCAGATGAAATTTATGCGGATAAAGCAAGTCTTGTTGGCTCTATTGGTGTGACAGCAGCCTCTTTTGGATTTGTAGATACCATGCATAAACTAGGAGTTCAGCGTCGTTTATACACATCAGGCGAACATAAAGCATTTTTAGATCCATTTTCTCCGATGAAAGAGGATGAAACCGTTTTCTGGGAAGGTGTATTAGATGTCGTACATAATCAATTTATTGATGCAGTTAAAAAAGGAAGAGGTGATCGTTTAAAGGATAATCCTGAACTCTTTAGTGGATTGATTTGGAGTGGGGAGCAAGCAATACCATTAGGGCTCATTGATGGATTGGGCTCTGCAAGTTTTGTTGCAAGAGAGATTGTAAAAGCCCCTCACTTAGTAGATTTCACCAATAAAGATGATAATCTTACGAAGTTTATGAAAAAACTTGGTGTAGAAACGGGAACAAAATTGATCGAATCCATCAGTGAAGTAAAACTGCAGTGAAGTAAAAGTGAAGGAAAAAAGGCGCTAACTAAAAGTTAGCGCTTTTTTTTCTAAAGCTCTATTTGTAATTTGTAAAATGCACCCTCATTACAGAGTCTATCTCTAGTTTTTTCAATCCAAGAACAGAGGGGCATCTTAGTATAAATGACTTTATCTTTGTCATTCCAAAGAACTCTAGTATTTGTATATGGATTAATGCTCAAATCCCCTAGTTGTACTAAATAGTTCTCAACCTCGTTGCTATGAATTCCTGAAATTAGAATCAAATACTTTAATCTTAGCAATTGGTTGATTGAAAAATAATAAGTAGAGTCAAATACAAAAAGTTGGATAATATCTATTTGAGCCTCATCTAATATCCTTTTAGAATCAATATTTTTTATATTTTTTAATTCATTTTCATCCCATTTAGATGTTCCTACTACTGAATGAAAAAATGTGACTGGCTGCATGGTTTTATTCATTAATGGTTCATAAAATACTTTTAAAGCATTATAAGATGTGTTTAGGAAATCATTTTTTGAAGTATTGGGCTCATCTTGAAACTTAATTACAGGGTAGTTATATGTGAATTCAGGTAATTCAGCACTAGAGTATGGATTAAAATCGTTAAGATAATATTTTGCTAATATTTGATGCTTTATAATATTCATTGGAAGTATTGCAGATGGGCTCGGTCCTAAATTATGGGGAGAAAAAAGTATAAGTTGGGTGAGTTTAGGATTTAACAGATTATCCTTAAAATAAGATTCATCTAATATTGTAGATATAAAGAAATCAATATCTGTTAACTCACGTAGCCCAAAGTCAGTAGATCCCATGGCATATACTTCAAGAGATTTACGGTTAGTTAAGAGTCTTTCATAGAACTGTTTTTCAGAAAGAAGAACATTGAGTGCATCTTCTATTTTATTATCTTCTAATAGATAAAATACTTGTAGCAATCTTATCTTAAACGAGGCATTCATAACCCTAGATAATGTGCTGTAACTGTCAATATCATTGATAACGAGATGTGGTAAAAAATAGAGATCAAGATTTTGGTCTAAAGATTGTAATGCAATATATCGATCTAGTAGATATTGCTCATTGTTAATATATTGTTCAATTGTTGCTCTATCACTACGCAATTCTTCAAAACATTTAGGCTTAATATTATCTAAGCAACGATAAATCTTTTTAGGAAGTGGTTTAATCAACCGTGTTTCATTTAAGTAATTATTTTTTTTAATAAAGTTGATGAGTGCCGTGTTGTCACCCGCTTTAAGTAATCTTTGAATTTCATTATTGTAATCAAATAGGAAGTCGGCACCATAATCTAAGAAATCAGGATTATCTTTAGGTGCAAAAAAGCCATAGATCCCTGCATAGATTGAGTTTCGGATCTCTTCTTTACTCACAGGTTGAAGTTTAATCATTTCTTGAACTTCGGGCAATAATGAATCTTCATTTTGTATTTGTTGTTCTGCCGAACTAACATTAATCATAAAACTCAATAAATTGAGTATATAAAATATTTTTCTCATGATATTCCCTTTGGGTAATAGAAAAATTATATATTTAGAATATCAAGAGATTATATTTTCACAAAACAAAAAAAAGCCCTTTAATACGAAGTATAAAGGGCAATATATTACTATTTCGAGAACGCTAACTTAAAGCTATACTTTTACGACAAGAATATCGCAGGGGCAATCATTAATAATAGAGCCTGATGTTGAACCAAGAAGAAGTGATAATCCTGATCGTGTATGCGCGCCGACAACTACTAAATCAACATCTAGCTTTTCTGCAGACTTAATGATCCCTTCTTTTGTAGAAAAAGCAGAGACAACATGTGTATCTGCATCTGGAATGCCAAGGCGAATCGCAAGCTCACGTGCATTCTTCTTAGCCTCTGTAATTATTTCTGAATCAGAAGATTCTGAAATAATTGGCATCAGCTCGTAGCCTACTGCAATATTGATGTCTTCTAAAACATGTAAAAGTGTGATTTTTGCATGATTACGCTTCGCAACGACAATAGCTTGATTGACAATTCGTTCTGAATCATCAGATTGATCAATCGCTGCTAGTACATGGTGATATTCATTCATACTCTATCCTCCTAGTGGGATTATGTTCTTCCTATATTTTAGTCCATTTTTATTGATATCTAAATATAAATTTATTCTGAGATTTGCGTGACACAGTAAAATTTATTTTTCATAGGTTCAATAACCTTGCCTTCACATTTCTGATCACCTTTGGGATTAAAAGGGAGAACACGCTCTTTAAGCTTATTAACATTGTTGGTCATTTTACTCCCGCCATCTGGGGATGAAAATGTAGGTGCTTGCTGTCCTTTAAATCCAATATGTTCATAGTTTTTACACCGCTCTTTATCAATCTTGTTCCCATATTCATAACAATCAAATGCTGTATTTTTTTCTCTAATTCTTATAGCAGCAGTCTTCCATAGACCCGAAACATGTTGATAAAGTGAGTCACAACTATCAAATTTTTGCTTCTCTTTGATGAGTTCTTCTACCTGTTGAGTAAATTGATCAAGAAAATAGATATAAATATTAGCATGCTCTAATTCATGTTCTTTAATGATTGAAAATTCTTTATTGAATTCTCTGTATACTGCATCGTCATAGGTCCAATTTTTGTGTAACTTAGGAAGTGTAATTATTCCAATCAAAATAGTCTTTATATTACCTGCATAGCATTTTCCAGTTTTGTGCTCTAATACGGTTAAAGAGTAATCAATTCTATCCGCTTTATAATAACCAGTGATGCGATGGTATTTGTTATTAGGCGAAACAGAGGAGCTTCTTAGAATGGCATTCATAACATCCTTCTGATTTTTGGGAAAGACTTCGTAATAGTTATAATTCGTCTTAAAAATAAGAGGGTCTGCAAAAGCAGACGTTATAATGAATAAAATAGAGAAAATACAATAACGTTTCATAACCATCATATAGTTTATTCGGTAGCTCTTTTTACCATATTTTATAGTTTTATGCTCGTATAAGTTATAATTAGCCTCATTTGATATTAAAACTGAGAGAGAAAAATGTCTATTGATGCAGACCGCATTATTGCTCATGCAAAACACGTATTAGAGATTGAATCGGATGCGATTCTTCTACAAAAAACTGTGATTGATCAGAACTTCGTTGATATTTGTCATTTAATCAGAAAATGCAAAGGTAGAGTCGTCGTAACAGGAATGGGAAAATCTGGGCATATTGGCAATAAGATTGCCGCAACGCTTGCAAGTACAGGAACACCCGCATTCTTCCTCCATCCTGCTGAGGCAAGCCATGGCGATCTTGGGATGATTGTTAAAGATGATGTTGTTCTTGCCCTCTCTAATTCAGGAGAGACCGATGAATTATTAGCCATTATTCCCCTTCT
>CAZBKP010000051.1:0-9565 GCA_964492525.1 uncultured Cardiobacteriales bacterium | reverse complement strand
ATACAACCTACATTCAGACAAACACCACCTAGAGTAGAATACCGCTCTACAAGAACGACTTTAAGCCCTAAGTCAGCCGCTCTAAATGCAGCTGAATATCCACCCGGTCCGGCACCGATGACCACAACATCACAAGCGCTATTTTCAACTTTAGGAGATGTCATTGGTTTTGCTTCTTGTGTGTCCGTTACTTTTGGTTCAGGTGAAGCCGATGCACCAACAGCCTCAATTACCGCAATGGGCGTACCTTCTTTGACCTTGTCTCCAACTTTAACAAGTACCTTTACCACTTTCCCCGCCTGTTCTGCAGGAACATCCATGGAGGCTTTATCTGATTCTAATGTAATCAAGTTCTGATCTACTGCAATCGTATCACCCTCTTTAATCGCAACATCAATGACATCAACTTCATCAAAGTTGCCAATATTAGGGATTTTAATTTCCACTGTCATTGTTTACTCCTTATATCAGAATTCTACGAAGATCAGTAATGCTTGCTTTCAAGTGAACAATAAAACGTGCACCTAAAGCACCATCAATCACACGATGATCATAAGAGAGTGAGAGTGGCAACATTAATCTTGGCTCAAATTCTTTGCCATTCCAAACAGGCTTCATTTCAGAACGAGAAACCCCTAAAATTGCAACTTCAGGAGCGTTAATAATGGGCGTAAATGCCGTTCCACCAATTCCACCTAAAGATGAAATCGTGAAATTTCCGCCCTGCATTTGATCCGGTTTCAATTTACCATCGCGTGCAGCACTTGCGAGAGCACTCATCTCTTCAGCAATCTCAAGCACACTCAACTGATCACAATTTTTGATCACAGGAACAACCAAACCATTTGGGGTATCCGCTGCAAATCCAACGTTATAATACTGTTTTAGAATAAGTTCTTCACCTTCTAGTGAACTATTAAATTCAGGGAATGTTTTGAGCGCATGTACAACAGCCTTAATCAAGAAAGCCAAAATTGTAACTTTCTTGCCTGAGCGCTCATTCTCTTTATTCAATTGGACACGGAATGCTTCTAAACCTGTGATATCCGCCTCATCAAACTGAGTCACATGAGGGATCATTGCCCAATTGCGTGAAAGATTCGCTCCTGAAATTTTCTTAATTCGAGAAAGTCGCTCACGTTTAATTGCGCCAAATTTCTCAAAGTCGACTTTTGGCCAAGGAAGAAGCGATAATCCATTACCATTCACAGGGGATGCAGAAACTGCTCCACTCATTACAGATTTTACAAAGGATTGAACATCTTCTCGCATAATGCGATTTTTAGGTCCTGTTCCTCTCACTTTATTTAAATCAACACCGAGCTCTCTTGCAAACGCGCGAACAGAAGGCGTTGCATGAACACGCGAGAAGTCAATTTTTGCTTGATCTGAAACACTTACCGCATTATTTGTAGCGGGTTGTGTAGCAGCTTGCGAAGATGCTGATTGAGCAGCTACAGGTTGAGCTACAGGCGCAGGAGAAGATGTTTCTGCAGGAGCTGATGTAGACACGCTCGCTGTTCCAATGGTTTCTGCTCTAAAAACCAAACTTCCTTCTTTTACCTTATCGCCCACTTTCACAAGGACTTCCTTGATCACACAAGGGAAATCTGCGGGCACATCCATCGAGGCTTTATCAGACTCTAACGTGAGTAATGTTTGATCTTTTTCAATCTGATCCCCTGCTTTAACAGGGATATCAATAATATCAACCGAATCAAAATTCCCGATGTCAGGAATCTTAATATCAACCACAGAACCTGTCGCAGTACTTGCAGGTGCTTCTGTTACTGTAGAAGAGGTCGAGATAGCCTTTTCTTCGGTAGCACTATTTGCAATCACATTTTCTTTATCGACGCCTACTTCTGCTCGCAGAATGACACTTCCTTCATGAACTTTATCTCCCACTTTAACAATAATCTCTTTGATGACACCTTCAAATTCAGCGGGCACATCCATTGATGCTTTATCAGATTCAAGCGTCACAAGCGTCTGCTCTTTTTCAATGTAATCCCCAACCTTTACGGGGATATCTATCACATCAACCTGATCGAAGTTACCAATATCAGGAATTTTAATATCTATAATCGCCATTGTATTTTCCTCAAATATCTCATTCGTTCAGTTTTAAACAGTCATTGGGTTTGGTTTTGAAGGATTGATGCCATACTTCTCAATCGCTTTTGCAACCACGCTTCTTTCAATCACACCATCATCTGCAAGTGCTTTTAGTGCGGCTACTGTTACGTAACGACTATCCACTTCAAAGAATGATCTCAATTCTGCACGCGTATCTGAACGCCCATAACCATCTGTTCCAAGCGTAATATAGGTTGCTTTGATCGCAGGTCTAATTTGGTCAGAGAATTGACGAACATAGTCTGTAGAGGCGATCACAGGCGCTTTAGAATCCCCTAACATTTTCTCTACATGAGAACGAACAGGTTCTATTGCAGGATTTAACATGTTGTGGCGTTCACATTCATGAATATCACGCGCTAACATGTTAAAGCTTGGGCATCCATAAAGATCAGAATCAACCCCCCAATCTTCCTTCAACATTTCAGAGGCTTTAATCACTTCTCTAAAGATGGTTCCCGAACCCAATAAACGAACACGTTTTGGATTTTTCTCATCTTCCGCTTTTCTTAAAAGATACATTCCTTTCAAGATATCTTCTTCTGCTCCTTTTGGCATTTCAGGATGCGCATAGTTCTCATTCATAATGGTGATGTAATAGAATACATCTTCCTGATCTTGCATCATACGTTTCAAGCCATCTTGCATGACAACGGCCAATTCAAATTGGAACGTTGGGTCATATGAGCGACAATTTGGAATCAATTGCGCTAGAATCTGGCTATGACCATCTTCATGCTGTAAGCCTTCTCCATTTAATGTGGTTCGACCTGAAGTTCCCCCCATTAAGAATCCGCGCGCACGCTGATCTCCCGCTGCCCAAGCAAGATCCATACATCTTTGAAGTTGGAACATTGAGTAACAGACGAAGAAGGGGATCATCGGTACATTATTGACAGAGTAAGAGGTGGAAGCCGCAATCCATGAGCTCATTGCGCCCGCTTCGTTAATTCCTTCTTGAAGAATTTGTCCATCCTTGGTCTCTTTATAGAACATCAGTTGATCTGCATCTTGAGGCACATAGTTTTGCCCTGCTTGTGACCAAATTCCGATCTGTCTAAAGAGCCCTTCCATTCCAAATGTTCGTGATTCATCCACCAAGATAGGAACGATATTTTTACCGATCGACTTATCTTTCAGCATTGTATTAAGCATACGAACGAAGCTCATTGTGGTAGAGATTTCACGCCCTTCCTGAGTTGCTTCAAGCTGCGCATTAAATGCAGATAATGCAGGCACTGCAAGTGGATGATCCGATTTCAAACGACGCTTAGGAAGATAACCATTCAATGCCTCACGACGTTCACGAAGATATTTCATCTCTGCAGAATCTTCTGCTGGACGAATAAATTTCAATTCTTCGATCTCTTCATCGGTAATAGGCACTTCAAAGCGATCTCTAAATTCGCGCATCGTTTCTATGCTAATCTTCTTCTGTTGATGTGCTGTATTTTGAGCTTCACCTTCATGCCCCATCCCGTATCCTTTGATTGTTTTCGCAAGAATAACAGTTGGGGAACCTTCATTTTTCACAGCCGCATCATAGGCTGCATACACTTTGTTCGTATCATGTCCACCACGGTTTAACATCCAAATATCGTGATCAGACAGATGTGCAACCATTTGTCTAAGTTCTGGGGTATTAAAGAAATGCTCACGTACATAGGCACCATCTTTAGATTTATAGGTTTGGTAATCGCCATCGACACATTCCATCATACGCTTGCGTAAAATACCGTCATGATCTTGAGCAAGTAAACCATCCCAGCGATTTCCCCAAATCAATTTAATCACATTCCATTTGTTTCCACGGAAGTTAGACTCAAGCTCTTGGATGATCTTTCCATTTCCACGAACAGGGCCATCTAAACGCTGTAAATTACAGTTGATAACAAAAATAAGATTATCTAACTTCTCACGTCCTGCAAGAGAAACTGCGCCTAAGGACTCTGGCTCATCCATCTCGCCATCCCCACAGAAGCACCACACTTTACGATTAGATGTATCTGCAAGTCCGCGAGCATGAAGATACTTCAAGAAACGCGCTTGATAGATCGCCTGCATAGGACCGAGCCCCATTGAAACCGTTGGGAACTGCCAGAAATCTTTCATCAACCAAGGATGAGGATAAGAAGGAAGTCCATCGACATCAACCTCACGTCTAAAGTTAAGAAGCTGATCCTCTGTTAAACGCCCTTCAACAAAGGCTCTTGCATAAATCCCTGGGCTTGAGTGACCTTGGAAAAAGACTAAGTCTCCGCCATGCCCTTCTTTATCAGGACCATGCCAGAAGTGATTAAATCCAACTTCCCACATGGTTGCGAGCGATGCATAACTTGCAATATGTCCACCTAAAGAGGAGTCATTTAGGTTTGTTTTTACGATCATTGCCATCGCATTCCAGCGAATATAGGCACGAATCCGATGTTCAATTTCTGAGTTGCCAGGATAACTTGGTTGCTTGCTGACAGGAATCGTATTGATATACTCTGTCGTCCCAGAGAACGGGATATCAACACCATCTCGATGTGCTCGCTCAATCATTTTCTCTAATAAAAAGTGCGTTCTTTCTTGCCCTTCATTTGCAAGTACACTTTCGATTGAATCGATCCAATCTTGCGTTTCAACTGCATCGATATCTTGAATCATCTTAGAATCACTCATGTTTTTTACCTACCTTGGAAGTTAAGCTAAATTGACTTAAATCATTTCTTAATTGTAACAAATTATTACAAATATTTTTATAAACAATATTTATTGATCTTGATTATATCTTTTTATCAAGAAATCAGTTAAGCGCAATCAAAAAATAAAACAAGCCTATTTTTATTTGCTAACATTCTGTTTTAATTCATACAACTTAAAGGGATTTATTAAATGCGCATTATCAAAAAAAATATTCTTTCTGCGTTAGTAGCAACCTCTTTATTGGCAACAGGCTATGCACAAACCTCTAATGTAGTCGTGCCAAAACTCAATACCGAAATCTCCCGCCCTGCTTTTTTAAGAGACAAATTGAGTGATGACACTGTTTTTTATGCGCGCATTCCGTCACTGTTCTCAATGGCATTTGCAGTTAAAGATAAAAATTCTGATGTTGTAATGCAAAATAGCGCAAATCTATCCGTAGTAAATAATTTAAAATCATTATTAGAAAATCCCGACATTATCAACAAAATGCTTGATAAGTATTCTACGGTCAATTTAAAAGAACTTCCTTTTGATATTGGCACGCTCATTTCTTCAGTTTATACCACTGTAAATGGACCTATTGAGATATCTATTAACGATCCTAGCGGAGCCTTTTCTCCCAAAGGAGCTCTTTTTATCACTGTTCCCGTAAAGAGTAAAAATATTAACGAATTGAATCAAAATATACAAAAGATTACCAAACAACCTATTGAACTTTTTGATAACGAGGGATTCTTTCAACCGATTCCTAATGTGATTGCTTTTTTTGACCCCAAAGAATCTCGATTATACTTTTCTGCAAGTGCAAACAAAATTGATAAAAAAACACTCTCAGATAGAGTGACCGCGCTTAAAAGAACCCCTCAAAATAAAATGTACGCTTTCGAAAACCAAGTTGATCTCACAGGACAAAATCTATTTGTTTGGGGAGATATCGAGAAAAGCAGAGAGTTAATAAAATTAATCCTATTCAAAGGTGAATCTATACCTACTTTGGAAAGCTATATTAATCACACAAAAGGCATTGCTTTTGGAGTAGGAACAAACAGCAAACACCTTGGCCAAGTCAAATTTATTGCAGAAACTGACACCTCAAAATTATCAACGATTCCTAAGCAAGCGATAAATATCGATATCAAAAGTTTAGGAAACCCCTCTAATGTTGCAGTACTATCTCTTCCCTCAAGAGCAGATATTGAGGAAATTATTAAACTGACAGCCCCTGATAATATCGACTTACTCGATGAGATAAGAGAAGGAACCTTAGACAAATTTAATACAGACTTGACCCAAATTATCGATATTTTTGGCCCTGAGTTGATTTCATTTAATGATGATAATGGCCATAATCTTTCACTCTCTATTCGCGACTCTATGAAATTCACACAATTTCTGAATCAGTTAAACCCAAAAGGATATATCACCAATACTAAACTCAAGAATGGCGTTAATGAAGTCAAAATAACAAACCCTTTTAGAAAATTACTCATGAATGCTATCAATAAAAAAGATCAATATAGTTTTGACAGTGATCCTGAAAAATTAGGAAAGGTTGTTGCCTTAAATAACCCAATGGTAGCTGAATTTGTATCTGCAATTTATGGAATACGTGCGCTAGATGTGAACTTCTATTTTTATTGGATTGAAGAAGGCGATCGCATTCTTATCAATACCCTTCCGTATTCATTAAGCGATAGAAAACAAGCAAACACATCCATTAAAGATTGGCTTAACAATCAAGGTATCGATACAGAAAATTTAATCTTCAATGCAACTTTTAAAACTAAAAATGCAGAAGAGAAATGGTATCGTGACTATATTAAATTTATGAGAAATAATCATGACTTACTTGGACTTTCTGTCGATATTCTTTCTATGCCTGCACCTTCTTCCTTTAACTTCAAGCCTGAGTCGACTGTAAGCTTTAGTGCGAATGTGAGCCCAGAATGGGTCTCTGCGACGCTCAATTACGATATTTCTCCATTCTATTCATTCTCTATGCTTTCTTACTACACCGATGCAGGAGCTGCACCTATCATGGCGGTTGGCGTACTTTCTATGTTCGCGATTCCTGCCTACCAAGATTACACTAAGCGTACATATGTTGCAGAAGGCATAGGACTTTCTGCAGGTGCCAAATCAGCAGCCATAGATTATTTTGCTACACACGATACATGGCCAAAAAATAATGAAAAAGCAGGAATAGCAGATGCCCATTTGATCTCAGACAATGCTGTAGATAGCGTAGAAATAATACCTAGTGGAAGAATCAAGATTTCATTCAATGGCAAAGTGGCTTCTAATGGATATATTATCTATCAGGGAGAAGTTGGTGATAGATCATTTATATGGCGTTGTGCCGAGACGAATCTTCCCATGAAATTTTTACCCATGAAATGTAGAATAGAGATTCAAAGCAAATAGATTAATTAAACATGCCCTCGAAAGAGGCACTTTTTATTTAGGAGAAAACCATGTTATTTCAATCAAAGAAAACCATAAGTATCACCCTTGGGCTTTGTCTTATTTTTTCACAATCACTGTCCTTTGGAAAAGACTCAGATCAAGAGTGTGAAAAGTGCACAAAAGTTGCCCAAGGAATAGATCGTGCTAAGGCGATAGTTATCATTCGTGGTGTGAATGAATATTATTACACTAATCAGCAGTGGCCAAAAAGCAACAAAGAAGCTGGAGTAGCAGAACCTCATATTTTTTCAGGAGAAGCAGTAAATAGTGTAGAAATTCTTCCAAATGGTTTAGTTAAGATCTCTTTCAATCAAGAGGTTGATCCTGATGGCTATATAATACTTCAGGGAGAAGCTAGCGCTAGCGATGAACCCCTAAAATGGCATTGTTCTGAGACAAATCTAGATCTAAAAGTACTTCCTGAAAAATGTAGAAACGAAATCAAAAACAACAAAATAGATTAATTAAAAGTGCCTCAAAAGAGGCACTTTTAATTTAGGAGAAATAATGTGATCAGACAGACAAAAACATTTATCTTAGCGATATGCTTTTGTTGCATTTTCTTGTACTCTTTTGCACTTGCACAGAAGTCTGATGTTGGGGATACTAATGTCTCGGCAGTTCCTGAAGGAGTGAGTCTCTCAGCGGGTGAAATCATCCCTAATCCAAATGCAGTTTCAATTCCTAAAAATTATAAACCTAAAGATAATTGGCAAGCTCCTGATCCTGATCCTGATGTGGAGTTTGCATCGTTTAATAAAAGATATAGCGAATGGAAGAATGAGGCGCTATTAATGCCTAATCAAGTCAAACCCTTAATGATAGCGTTCTATTATACCAATGGAAAATGGTCAAACAACAATCTTGAGGCGAATGCAAATGTGCCTGAAACATATCATAATGGCAACATTAAAAGTATGACAATCTTACCCGAAGAACAGATCAAAGTTGTTTTTAATATGCCCGTTACTCCTGAGCGTTACATCACATTTATAAACACGATAGATCATGCAACAAAGAATATCTCATGGCACTGTTTTAAAACTAATCTTCCAATAGATTGGACAGACTAATAGGAGTTACATCACTCATGTCATTATTTTCTTTTCTAAAGAACAAAAATGAGACGATAGAAATCATCAAACAAAGTGATGATACGCTCCAAGAACATTTGAATCATCAATCAGCTACCTTATTTCCTCATCATATCTAAAATTATCGTCTATTTCTCTAGCAATATTTCTAATATATTTTATTTCAATGACTATTGAACTAGTCCCCAAAACATCTTATTCACTATTATAATATCTCGCAAAACTCATTTTCAACCCATAAGGATAAATGAAGCACCCACTGATAATTCGCAAAATTTAAATTACATATATATCAATTATTTTATCCTATTAACTTTTTAAAATTTTTCAGCCAATAGCCTCCTTTGGTAAAGGGATATATTAAATTATAGTGATTACATCCCTTATAACAAAGGGAGTAAACCGAAATGTAAAGGAGATTATTATGCTTTTTTGTAAAAAAGGAAATTCATCAACTGGTAGTACAAGAGGTCCATCAAGTCATTCTGGCCAAGGAGGTAATTGGCCAAGCACAACAGGGCGACCTTCTGGTGGTGGCAGAGGTAATGGTCCTAGAAAATAATTGATATTTTTTTATAAATAACTAAATCCAAAATTCAAATGTAAGTAAAAGAGAGGATTTATCATGATACCTATCATTTCTGACAATTTTAGGTATCATGACCTGTTTTAAGCTATTAATTAATTTAATATCAGGAGTAATCAATGGTCAATACAGTATATCCATCTTTACCTGAAATATTGAGGGCCATATTAGTATCTATGGATATTAAAAACTATTATGGAAGTGAATCATCGAAAAGTATTGATAATCTAGTGGCAAAAACAATATATGATACAAGAGAATTCGATGAAGTTATTGGTAGCTCCTTAGAAGATGTGTTAAATGAACTCTTTGACAAAGAAATTGCACAAGTGTTGATTGATCACATTAATAATTTTTTTAGTGATTATATTAAAATAATTAAATATTACTCTTTAGAGGGATTGTCTCGTAAAGATATTTCTCCCATTCTAATTAAAGGTATTGGTAGAAATCATATTTTGGAGTTTTTAACGAAAGTATGTCAATTATTTCACGGGCCAGACTTTGCAGAATTAAGTAAGATGCAATTGCCGCTCGTACCTTCGTTACTGCAATGGTTCAAAAATTATAATAACCTTGAGTGGGAAAG
>CAZBKP010000050.1:0-9616 GCA_964492525.1 uncultured Cardiobacteriales bacterium | reverse complement strand
CCTCGTAGTAATAATTTCCTCATAATATTCACGAGAGGTATCAAGGTTATGATTGTAATAATCCAGCCCCGCACCTGCCAATGCTTCTGCTTGTGGCGTCGTTAATTTGCCTAATGTCATACACGTTTCTAAACCAAGCGCTTTTACTCCTTTAATCATCTCTAAAAGATAAGGGAGATCCTTAACAGTAGGATTTTTCCAAGCCGCTCCCATACAAAAACGAGAAGCGCCATTTTCTTTGGCTTCTTTAGCCTCTTTGATAACGCGCTCAACTTCAATTAATTTCTCTTTTTCTACCCCTGTATTATAATGACCTGATTGAGGACAATATTTACAATCCTCAGGGCATGCGCCTGTTTTAATCGAGATCAAAGTAGAAACTTGAATCGTATTGGGATCAAAATGCTGACGATGGACAGTTTGCGCTTGCCAAATAAGGTCGTTAAAAGGTTGTGTCATAATCGCCATGACATCATCTAACGTCCAATCGTGTCTAATCTCTGCTTTAGATTGCATTTTTTATCTCCCAAAATCAAGATGAGTATTCTTACCGCATGTAAAATTATTGTCAACTAAAACATTATTATAAAAATTGACTAAAAATAAAATTGCATCTCGTGCATCATTTCCATTAATATCACAAATCTTTGTATCTTTTTTTGAGTAACTATTAATTATGACAACAGCATCTTATCAAGCAGAGGCCCCTAGACCACTCACTAAAAGTGATTATAAAACGTTAGGTCTCTCTTCCCTTGGCGGAACTCTTGAGTTCTATGACTTCGTAATCTATGCACTTTATATCGAAACGATTGTAAAACCACTTTTCTTACCTGCTGAATTAGCAGCAGGAATCTGGGGCGATATTTTTGCATGGGGCGGATTTGCCGCAGGTTATATTGCACGACCTATCGGTGGAATCATCATGGCACATTTTGGTGATACGTTTGGTCGAAAAAAGATGTTCACTTTAAGCGTTGCGATGATGGCACTCCCAACCTTCATCATCGGTTTAATGCCCACCTATTCTACGATCGGCTTCCTCGCCCCTATTCTATTAATTATAATGAGAATGCTTCAAGGTGCTGCTATTGGTGGAGAAATGCCAGGCGCATGGGTATTTATCGCAGAACACACCCCTAAAAACCGTTATGGATTAGGCATTGGCGTTCTTACAAGTGGAATCACAGGTGGAATTTTACTCGGCTTCTTAGTTTCAATCGTACTTGATCTTCACTATCAAGATAACAAAGAGGCTATCTTAAATTATGCATGGCGTATTCCTTTTATTTTAGGAGGACTCTTCGGAATTTTAGCGGTCTATTTACGTCGTTATCTCTCTGAAACGCCCATCTTCCAAGAGATGGCAAAACGAAAAGAACTCTCAAAAGAGATTCCTGTTGTCACTGTTATTAAGAAACATAAACTTGCCTGTATTATTGTTGCTTTATTGACGTGGTCACTTTCAACGACGGTTATGGTCGGCGTATTAATGACCCCTGTTAAAATTCTAGGGCAAATGTACAAAGTTGAGCCCATTAATGCGCGTATTGCAGGATCAATTATTGCGTTAACATTAACGCTCGGCTGTATTCTTTTTGGTTGGTTAGAAGATAAGATCAAAACAAAAGCAATGATGATTCTTTCTTGGGGTGGGCTGATCATCACCTCATATCTTTTCTATCATAAATTAACTTTAAATCCTGAACTTAATGAGATTTACCTCTATGCAGGAATTATGGGGATTTTCACAGGCAGTATTGCAACAACTCCAATTATAGGAACACGTGCATTCCCCGCTGCAATCCGCTACTCAGGATTATCCTTCTCATATAACTTAGCTTATGCGGTTTGTAGCGCATTTACCCCAGCGCTTACGATTTACTTATTAAATATTTCTCCTATGGGTGCGGGCTGGTATATTGGAGCTGTGTCACTCGTTGCAATTTTAACTGTTTTCATCCCCTTATCACAAAAAGGATATCAATAAATTTAATATTCCCTATTTTAGAATCAAGCAATCGACAACAGATTTTGTAACTTGATTCTAAAATAGAGAGACTCAATTAATTAAAATAGAATTTTATTATGAATCCACAAACAACACGCTCTATTACAGAGCGTTTTTTTCATGCCTTTACATTTGAAGTTTTTGCTATCTTATCCACAATGCTCATCGGTATTTACCTTTATAAGAAACCTGTTGAATCAATGGGGATCGTCTCGGTTCTAATCTCATTAACTGCTTTAACACTCAATATGATCTTCAACTGGATATTTGACAAATTTTTCCCATTTATCAATGGCAACCGTCCTGTAAAAATCAGAGTGTTACATGCAGTTGGATTTGAAGTCACACTCATATTATTTGCTGTTCCAATGATTGCTTTTGTATTGGGCATCACAATTAAAGAGGCATTTATGATTGAAGCAGGATTACTCGCTTACTTCCTGTTCTATACTTATGGTTATAATTGGCTATATGATAGAATTCGATGGAAAATTGTAAACAGAAAATGAGATCAGGCTTTTCCCTCATTCATTAAAGATTTTTCAGCAATTTAGTCTGAGTTTGAGTGGTCTTTTATCTGATTTTACGGTAAAATATTCAGCCCCTTATTGGATACTTGAAACATGAGTGAACGTCTACAAAAAACATTAGCAAACTTGGGTTTAGGCTCACGCAGAACAATTGAGTCTTGGATCGAAGCAGGCCGCATTACCGTGAACGGTAAAGTTGCGACGCTGGGCTGTACCATTGAGGGAAATGAAAAAATCATGGTAGATAATAAACCTATCAAACTCAATGAAACACCATTTGTTCGACGAATTATCGCCTACTACAAACCTATAGGTGAAGTTACCACACGAAATGATCCCGAAGGGCGTAGGACCATTTTTGAAAGTCTGCCACCTATTAAAAATGGACGATGGATTGCGATTGGTCGCCTTGATATTAATACACAAGGATTGCTACTTCTTACCAATGATGGTGAATTTGCCAACAAAATGATGCATCCATCCAGTGAAATTGAACGTGAATATGCGGTACGTGTTTTAGGAACGCTTACAGAAGAGATGGTTACAAACATGAAAACAGGCGTTCAGTTTGAAGATGGAATTTCCAAATTTGATGAGATTCTATATTCGGGTGGAGAAGGCGCAAATATTTGGTATCACGTTATTTTAAAAGGTGGAAAAAATAGAGAGGTTCGTCGCCTCTGGGAATCTCAAGGACTTACTGTCTCTCGATTAATTCGCGTTCGTTATGGAAGCTATACCCTTCCAAAACGTTTGCGTCCAGGAGAGTCTATAGACCTTGATATTGATGAAACTAAAGCTATTTTAGAAGAAGTTGGAATACCCTTCTCTATGAAAACCTATTATGAGCCACCAATTGCAAAACAAGGTGCTTATAAAGCAAAAACTAAAAAACGTTTTGTTAGAAAGACACAGGATTCATAATGACTGCAACTGTTGCCGCACTTGAAATCAACGCACTCAAAAAAGTTTACAAAAATGGTAAAGAAGCTGTAAAAAACATCTCTTTGCGTGTAAATGAAGGAGATTTTTTTGCACTTTTAGGTCCAAATGGTGCAGGAAAATCAACTACTATTAATATTATTACAGGTCTGAGTGATACAACTTCAGGTGAAGTAAAGATTTTTGGACATGATCATAAAAAAGAGATCAATCTTGCAAAATCTTACATTGGACTTGTTCCGCAAGAGTTTAATTTCAATCAATTTGAGCTATGTGATGAGATATTAGTAAATCAAGCTGGTTTTTTTGGCGTCCCTCGAGCAGAAGCTAAAATCAGAGCTAAAGAACTCCTCAAGCTTCTCAATATTGAAGACAAAGCAAAAGTCATGGCAAGAAACCTCTCAGGTGGAATGAAACGCCGATTGATGATAGCACGTGCTTTGGTTCATAAGCCAAAACTTCTTATTTTAGATGAACCGACTGCAGGCGTTGATATTGACATTCGTCGTCAAACTTGGGAATTATTACAGAAAATTAATGAACAAGGGACAACGATTATCCTCACAACACACTATTTAGAGGAAGCAGAGTTACTTTGCAAAAACATTGCAATTATCAATCACGGTGAGATTATTAAATCAAGCCGAATGGATGATCTTTTAAGAGAATTACAGAGCGAATCCTTTATCCTAAATCTCTCTGAACCTGCAACACTTGATCAAAAAGCAAAACTCTCTTTTGATGACCGTTTAAAAATCGATTTTATTGATGACTTATCGCTAGAAGCAAGTATTACCCGCCCTCTCACAATTACTGATTTATTCAACACTCTCCAAGATATCGGACTTAAAGTAGATACGCTACGTAATAAATCAAATCGTCTTGAAGAATTATTCTTAAGACTCACTAAGGAATAATGGATGAATACGATGACAAATTATAAAACATATTGGATTGCATTTTATACATTACTTATTAAAGAGATGCTCCGTTTCATTAGAATTTGGCCACAAACATTGCTTCCTCCTGCGATTACAACCGCGTTGTACTTCGTAATCTTTGGTGAAATTATGGGACAACGTATTGGAGATATGGGTGGGTTTTCATACTCACAATATATTGCACCTGGATTAATCATGATGACGGTGATTAACAATAGTTATTCAAACGTGGTTTCTTCTTTCTTTGGCGCAAAATTTTCTCATCATATAGAAGAGATGCTCGTCTCCCCTATCCCAAACTTTCTTATCATCACAGGATTTATTGCGGGGGGCGTTGCACGCGGATTCTTGGTTGGAATCATAGTAACAATTGTGACACTTTTCTTTGCCCCAATCACGATCCATAATTTCTTTTTAATTGTCCTTATCTTCTTTTTAACTTCCGCAGTTTTCTCACTTGCTGGATTTATCAACGCCATTTTTGCGGAATCTTTTGATGATATTTCTATCGTTCCTGTCTTCATTTTAACGCCACTCACTTATCTTGGGGGAATCTTCTATTCCGTCTCTCTTCTCCCTAGTTTTTGGGAAAAAATATCCTATTTCAATCCTATTTTATACATGGTAAATGGATTTAGATACAGTATGCTTGGCGTTTCAGATATTAGCATTACGTGGACATTATCACTCCTTATTGTCCTATTCATCGCTCTATTTTATGTTGCCAATGTGCTCATGAATAGAGGCGTTGGTTTAAAATCTTAACCTATTTCCTTGAGATAGCATCTATGAAAATAAAATTAATCCTATTAAGCTTTTCTCTCCTCATTGCAGGTTGTGCGGGGAAAAACCCCTACGATCCATATGAAAAATATAATCGCAAAGTATTCGCATTCAATGATGCAGTGGATAAAGCCATTTTAAAGCCTGTGGCAAAAGGGTATAAAAAAGTTACTCCTGGTGTTGTTCGCCAAGGTGTAGGAAATGTTTTTGCAAATATTGGTGAAACAAAAAATATCGTTCACAATCTTGCACAAGGCAGAGTAGTAAACTTCGTTGAAAGCACCCACCGTTTTGTAATGAACACGACGTTTGGACTTTTGGGTCTATTTGATGTTACAAGCACATTCCGTCTTCCTGAGCGTAGAGATAACGACATGGGAAAAACATTAGCTTTTTATGGTTGGAAGAAATCCAATTACTTTTTACTCCCTTTTTTACCACCACGCACAACTCGTGATCAAGTTGGGTTAGTCACAGATTTAATTTTAGTTGATCCCAAAGGATATTTTTTAGAAATTGGACCTGAATTATCCCTTACTGTCGTTGACGCAGTCAACCAAAGAGCAAATGTGCTAGGTGCAGAAGGCGTTGCTGACAAAATGGCATTAGATTCTTATACATTCCAAAGAGAAGCATATATGCAATATCGTCAAAATCAACTCTACAAGGCAGGAATAGTAGACTCTCCTGATATTGAAGGTTCTGATAATGACGATGATGGAGATTCAATTTTAGATATTGCAAGGCAAAATGCACAAGATTAGTTTAAGACGACGAATCCGTGCAAAAGTCGTCGTGTTTATCTTTAATGTTTTATCGTGCTTCTCTTTAAAAACGCTCTATCGCTGTGCGATAGGGCTTGCTTCTGTAGTAAGTCTTTTCCCTTCGTCTCCTAAAAGGATTGCCACGCAAAATATCGCCCTTTGCTTTCCTGAGCTCTCTTTAACAGAGCAAAACCTGCTCGTAAAAAATACATTAAAGCAAAATATCGCAACGATGCTTGAGCTTAGTTATCTTTGGTTAAATGATTATGAAAAAATAAAGCAATCGATTTCGGACATTCATCTTCCCGATGAATTTAAAGAAGATCAGAAAACATTCTCTCAAATGATCTTCATCACACCACACTTTGGCTCTTGGGAAATGAGTGGGCTCTATGCGTCATCGCTCTACCCTCTTACGACACTCTATCGTCCGAGCCGACTTTATATTGACCCTATGATAATTAAGGGGCGAGGTAAAAACAGTGCCATTCTTGTGCCCACTAATCAACAAGGCATCCGTGAAATGATCAAAACAATGAGAGCAGGTCGCAGTGTAGGTATTCTTCCTGACCAAGATCCGGGAGAAGGAGAGGGTATTTTTTCCCCTTTTTTTGGGCTCCCCACAAAAACGATTGTGCTTGTTTCAAAACTTGCGCAACGGTTTAAAATCCCCGCTTATATCGTCGCCTCAAAACGTAATTTAGAAACGGCTAAGTTTGATATCACCCTCATTAAAATTGATGATGCACTCCAGAATGATGATTTACAATGCTCAGTAGATACGTTAAATCAAGCAATTGAATCTGTCATTCGCACCGCCCCTGAGCAATATCTTTGGACCTATAAACGGTTCAAAAGCACTCCAGAAGGAGAGTCTCCTCGCTATCCATCATGAGAATCTATCTAAATACTCCGCTGACAATTAATGAAACTATTCCGCTATCTGATGAAGCCTTTAATCATGTGATTCGTGTAATGAGAAAACAAGAAGGCGATGAAATCACTGTTTTTAATGGTCAAGGCGGCGAGTATCTAGGAACATTGACGAATATTGCCAAAAAATCAGCTGACATTAAAATCAAAAATTTTATAGATCGTAATAACGATGCCTCTATTAAAATTCATTTAATTCAGAGTTTTTCTAAAGGCGATAAAATGGATTTTACGATCCAAAAAGCAACAGAGCTTGGCGTAAGTCGAATCACCCCTTTTTTAAGTGAGCATAGTAGCTTCAAGCTCGATAAAGAGAAACAAGACAAACGCCTACAACATTGGCAAAGCATTATCGAAAGTGCGTGCGAACAGTGTGGGCTCAATCGCTTGCCCACATTGACACAATTTACTGATATCAAAACCATTTTTGATCAACTTTTACCCATTCCTTATCTTGTTTTTTCCCCAACTGCACCCCATTCTTTAGGTAGCCTCATTCGAGAAATCGCGCCTAATACTCAAGAAATCGGTGTTATGATTGGTCCTGAAGGTGGGTTGAGTGATGTTGAGCTCTCGCGCTTATCTGAGGAGAAGAATGTCCACTTTGTTAAAGTCGGACCTCGGATTCTAAGAACAGAGACCGCGGGTTTAGTCGCAATGAGTAGCCTACATGGGCTCATTGGAGATTGGCAATAAATACGGAGAGAAATGATGAAAACAGCCCCTAAATTCTTTTTTATTATGGATCCTATCGCGACGATCAATCCTAAAAAAGATAGTACCCTCGTGATGATGGAAGGCGCTCAATCACTCGGATATCCCGTTTATTTTCTTGCGCCCGAACAGATCTTTTTAAAAGAGGGAAAAGTGAGCGCCCATGTGCAATCAATTTCTCTTCATCTAGATAAAACTCCCTGGTGTACGATCGGCACGACTGAAACAGTCACCTTTTCAAAGAGTGATATTGTCGTTCAAAGGAAAGATCCGCCTTTTAATATGCACTATATCCATGTCACCTACCTTCTTGAACTAATGGAGAAACAAGGTGCATTGATCTGCAATCGCCCCGATTCATTAAGAGATTGTAATGAGAAAATGTTTACCGCATGGTTTCCTGAACTTTGCCCTGAAACCCTTGTCAGTAGCCAATATAGTGAGCTTAAAGCATTTGTTAAAGAGAAGCATGATGTCATTATTAAGCCTTTGGATGGAATGGGCGGCAGTGCGATTTTTAGAATCCAAGAGCATGATCCGAATCTTAATGTGATTTTAGAAACCCTTACCGAACACCAAAAAACAGCGGTCATGATGCAATCCTACATTCCTGAGATCACACAGGGAGATAAGCGCATTATTTTAATCAATGGTGAACCGCTTCCCTATTTACTTGCGCGAATCCCTGCAGAGGGAGAAACGCGCGCCAACTTAGCAACTGGAGGAACAGGCGTTGTTCAGCCTTTATCCGAGCATGATTATGAAATCTGCCAACGGGTTTCCCCTGAGTTAAAAAAACGTGGACTCTATTTCGTCGGATTGGATGTGATTGGTAATTATCTCACTGAAATTAATGTGACAAGCCCAACGGGAATTCGTCAAATTCAAGAGGCTACCCAAATCCCGATCGGGCAGAATTTCATCAACGTCCTTGTTGAATTATGGGAACAAAGATAAATGAGACCGATGCCGAATTATCGTGGTTATTTTTTACTCAGCATGCCGCACATTAAAGATGATTTCTTTCATCGTTCTGTCGTATTTATCGTCGAACATACCGATGATTTTGTCATTGGCATTATTATCAATCAGCAAAATCTTCCCTCTTATGAGGCCCTCCAGAATTTTTATGAACTTGGTGTATCTGTGAATGATACGCATAAACTCCATTTTATTAAGGGCGGTCCTGTTCGCCTTCAAGATTATTTTATCTTGCACGAGCATATTCAGAAACAAGAGGAAACTTACGAAATCATCCCTGGGATTGACCTCTCTGTCTCGCTTGAGATTATTTCTAAAATCATCAATGAGCATCCTGAAATTTCTCACTCAATCATTGATAGCTACTCTGTTTGGGATACTGAACAGTTAAATGATGAGCTTAAAAATAATATGTGGCAACCGATTCCCTTTGATAAGAAATATCTCTTCTCCACACAGCCAAAAGAGTCACTCTGGAATGATCTATTCTCAACGCTAGGTGTGAGCCTACATTCACTCTCAACGCAAGTAGGTCGAGATTAAATACTCCCGAACCTCATGGAGATGATCACATTTATGCAGTAAACGTGCGTGCAAATCATGATCAATCACGAATGAATCATTCACCATAATCGTGGGCACTCCTGCATTAAGCCCTGCCGAAACGCCTGTGACTGAATCATCCAGCATAATACAAGCTTGAGGCGTTAATCCAAGCGCATCCACCGCTTTTACAACCATCTCTTTATTAGGCTTGGTCTCGGTTACATCATCCGCAGAGAAGATCACTTTAAAATAGTGATCAAGCTGATGTTGCCTTAATAATGCTTTTATTGTGCTGCGATTATTGTTAGATGCGATCGCACATTGGATATGATTCTCAGCGACACACTGAAGAATCTCTCTAGCCCCAGTTTTTAAGATCGCTTTTCCATTTTGAAGCGCCTCATCCGCCTCTTTTTGAATCGTTTCTATAAACGATGTGATCTCTTTTTCGCTTAGATAAGGAAAATCTTT